>JBCCYR010000024.1:0-14615 GCA_039189355.1 Pseudomonadota bacterium | reverse complement strand
TCTAACCAATTGAGCTACAGACCCGGCGAAGCACTGCATATCGTGTTTGGTATTTTGCCACAAGCCCCGATTTACGATCAAAATAATGCCTTTACCTGCCACATTTTCTGCGGTTTCCTGCGCCAAACGAACCTTTTGTCAATGAGGGGGAAACTCAATGCATTTTTCCAAAGCCGCAGTCACAGCAATTCTTTTCATGTGCCTGAGCAATGTCACCACATTTGCTGCCGAAGATCGCGTGAACACCATTTCTGTAACGGGTACAGGAAGTGTAAGCGTTGCGCCGGACATGGCGGTCGTATCAGTGGGCGTAGTACGGGAAGCAAAGACGGCACGGGACGCACTGAGCCAAAACAATATTGCGATGGCAGCAGTTCTCAAGGCGATGGAGGAAAAGGGCATTGCAGAGAAGGATTTGCAAACCTCCAACTTCAACATTCAGCCGCGCTATTTCTACCCGAAGCGGAAAGCAAACGGCGAGCAACCCGCTCCCCAGATTACCGGTTATGTCGTTTCCAACAATCTCGACATCCGTATTCGTGATCTGGACAAGACCGGGGAGATACTCGATCTTGTTGTTACCTTGGGTGTGAATTCAGGTGGCAATATCCGCTTCATGAATGACGATACCTCTGCAATCCTGAAAAAGGCACGGATCGCTGCTGTAAAGGATGCTGTCGATAAAGCAGAGACTCTGACTGAAGCTGCTGAAGTCGGCTTGGGAGACATTCTGAACATTTCGGAAAATGCGCATCGTCCTGCACCTGTACCCATTGCGCAGGCACGTGCTCTTGCTGTCCAGGAAGATGCAGCTTCAGTGCCTATTGCAGGTGGTGAAAACAGCTATCGGGTCAATGTGCAAATCAGCTGGGAAATCGCACAATAAAAAACCTCTCCTGAAATCAGGAGAGGTTCAGTAGTTTGGCCGATTGAGGAGGGGGCGGCCAAATTCTCTTAGTAAAGGCCGCGGGTATTCAGAACACGGCAATGTTTGCTGTGGCGTTTGAAGACAACCTTGGCGCGATGACCATGATTATAACCTTTGACCACGATTCTCTTGTGGTTCACGCGGGTAACATGTGGTTTGTAAACACCCATGCGATAAGCCTTGTTAAGTGCACGGCGCGGGTTGCATTTGCGTTGCTTGTGACCATAGGCATGGTACCCACCGCCATGATAACCATTGTTGTAGTAGATACCGCCACCATGACCGTTACCAATGTAGACACCGAAATTACCGCCGGCATTTGCGGATGACGTTGTAAAAGCTGCACCAGTCGCAACAACTGCAACAGCGAGGATGGATTTGATTGACTTCGTAAGCATCTTAATTCTCCTTTTCGCTGTCCTTCGGGGTTGGGGCTGAGGGATGTGGATCAGCGATGATGAGAGAATGTCACAAGCGTGCTGAATGCATCCGGAACGTATCATTCAGCCAATGTTAATATTGGGAAAATCCATTTATTTCATATACTTGGATGTAAAAGTTATTTGAAAAAAGTTATTCTGCGGTAATTTTCTGATACAAATCGGACGGAATCTGAACGCCTTGTGAAGCGATTTTTTCGCGTCTTGCCCGTCTGCCATCACCAGGCAGCCGGGTGCCTTCCTGCTCAAGTATCTTGCCGAAAAGTCCTTCGGCAGAAGCCAGTCCATTACCTGGATCAATTGCCAGAATGAATTCACCGCCACGAGGCGGGCCACCATCATTGTTGTCCTGAGCAGCAGCTTCAAAACTCAGCTGTTCACCGATCAGGGAAGCTGCCAGCAGTTCCACCATCATGGCGATGGATGCGCCCTTGTAGCCGCCAAACGGCAACAGTGCGCCTTTAAGCACTTCATTGGGATCATTCGTCGGATTACCCTGTGCATCAATGCCGGTGCCGGGTGGGAGTTCGTGGCCTTCGCGGGCAGCAATCATCACTTCACCCCGGGCCATGACAGCGCTTGCCTGATCAAATACGCAAGGTTCTGCGTTTTGGCGCGGCCAGGCAAAGGCAACCGGGTTCGTGCCGTAAAGCGGCTTTGTCCCTCCCGCTGGAGGCAAGGCAGGTTTGAAAGCCGTGCAAGCTAGCGCAACCACACCTTGGTTCGCCAGCATTTCAACTTCCTGCCACAGCGCTGCAAAGTGATATGTATTGGTCAAGGCTGCGATCGCAACACCCTGCTCCTTAGCAAGTTCTGCAAGCGGCTTTGAAAGCCTGTGATGCGCAAGCGGCGCATACCCGCCGTCTCCATCGACCGACAGTACAGCCGGCTTGGAATTTGACAGTTTAGGTTGAGCATTGCCATTAACCTTGCCGCTTCTGAGAGATGCCAGATATCCGGGCATCCGGAAAAGGCCGTGGGAATGGGCACCATGCCTCTCCGCCTGAAAAATGCATTCAGCAACCGCATCCGCATTCTCATCGTTGCACCCGGCCCGCTTGAGCGCATTGGATGCAAGTGGTTTTACTTCTGCCAAATCCAGATGAATTGCACCATTTTCCAGTTCCTTCATAACTCTTTCCTTGCCCTGAACTCTGCCCATTTCATGAAGGCCGTTGCGCCGATGGAGTCAAGCGGTGCCGGAGGAAGCTTTTGCGGGGAACCTTCATCAATAAGGGCTTTGGCTAGCTCGGTCTCTCCTTCAACTGCGAGTTCTGCAGCTGCCATGCCAGCCAAGGTTCCTTTTGTCGTGCCCAGTCCGTTTTGGCAGCATGCGGAGAACAACCCTTCCTCAAGTTCACCAAATGCTGGTGCGGAATTGCGGCTCAGACACAACCGCCCCGCCCAGGAATATTCCTGTTCCACATCACACAATTCCGGATATCGGGCAGCAAACGACCGCACATGCTGTTTGCCCATTCGGGCCAGAAGACTGTCCGACACTTCCATCGATGGCGCATAAGTCATCTGGTTACGCGTGACAATTCTGGCTCCACCCGTGCCGGAAATTTTGCGCATGGTTGTTGCCGAAGGATCGGAAGGCGTAATGCCCCAGCGCTTCTCGCCTGTCATCGCACCCTCTTCGACGCTCAATTCCCGTGTCATGGAACCATAGAGGATTACGTGAAATACCTGACGTTCGAAAAACCCGAAACTTTCAACATGTCCGTTTGTGGCAAGAATAACCTTGCTGGCAGTTGCGCTTCCTGAAGGCGTTGTTGCAAGCCAGTTTCCATTGTGTCTGTTTAGGGCTGTGACCGGGGAATCCTCAAACACTGAAACCCGGTTTCCCAATCCCTGTGCAAGCCCACGCATATAAAGGGCCGGTTGCAGCAAGGCTGTTCCGGGTGTTCTTACACCGGACTTGTAGAAGTTTGATCCTGTCAGCTTTTGCATTTCGGCAGCATCCAAGAGCTCGTGCGGTTCACCGAGTTCATCCAGATGCCTTGCATAATTCAGGTTATGGCGTACAGCATCTTCTGCCGCTGCTCCATTGACTTTGCCGCAGGGATGAAACGCCTTTTGTGAAAGGCCGTATTCATCAGCAGCATCTGCAGCAAATGCAATCGCTTTGCGGTTTAACCGGATTTGTTTGAGATCATTTTCGTGGGTTGTTGCATAATTGGTGGAGCCAAGCTCATGCGGAAGGTCAATCATGAACCCGGAATTGCGGCCTGCAGGGCCTTCTGCGACACGCTTTGCTTCAAGCACCACAATTTTGGCATCGGGTTTTAGTTGTGAAAGTCTTCGTGCTGCAGATAGACCGGCAAAACCTGCACCAATAATCAGGTAATCCGCCTTGATGTCAGCATTAAGCGAAACCGGAGAGCCCGCTTCCGGCAATATTGCATTCCAACCGGAGATCCCGGTATCAACCGGAAGGCGTTTTACCTTCATCAGTCAATGCTTTCATCCGGCGCATTGTCCGACAGGTCAATCCAGATGGTTTTCAGTTCCGTATACTGGTCATGGGCATGAATGCCGTTGTCACGCCCCCCGAAACCGGACTGTTTGTATCCACCGAACGGGGTAGAGATATCCCCTTCACCATAGCAATTGACCGTCACCGTTCCCGCACGGATTTCGCGCGCAGCCCGGATCGCTTTCTTGGTGTTGGAGGTAAATACGCTGGCGGCAAGACCGTATTCAGTGTCATTTGCTATCCTGATCGCTTCATCAAAAGAACTGACCGTAATTACAGAAAGAACAGGGCCGAAAATCTCATCCTTCGCCAGTTTGTCCCCTGACTTTACTTCATCATGAATGGTCGGTTGAACAAAGTTTCCTTCAGCAGTTCCACCGATCAGGGTTTTAACGCTCTTGCTGCCCTTGAGATATTTTGAAACCTTTTTGCAATGCTCTTTGTCAACCATCGCACCAAGCTGGTTGACCGGATCAAGCGGATCGCCGGTGCGCCAGTATTTTGTCCGCATCAGGATACGTTCCATCAGCGGTTCCTTGATTGCTTCATGTACAATCAGGCGCGAGTTCGCGGAACAGTTTTCCCCCATGTTCCAGAAGGCGGCATTGACGATGTGTCCTGCGACGAGATCAATGTCTTCGGCATCTTCAAGGACAACTGCCGGGTTCTTGCCACCACACTCAAGCACGACTTTCTTGAGGTTGGATTCAGCTGCGTATTTGAGGAACAGACGGCCAGTTTCGGTAGAGCCGGTAAAGCTCACCATATCGACATCCATGTGCCGGCCAAGTGGTTCACCGACCTCGGGACCGTATCCGGGCAATACCTGAAGCACACCGCGTGGAAGCCCCGCCTCCATTGCAAGTTCTGCCAGCCGAAGGGCCGTGAGTGACGTTTGTTCAGCAGGTTTCACGATTACGGAGTTTCCCGCAGCCAAGGCCGGACCAATTTTCCATGCCATCATCAAGAGCGGAAAGTTCCACGGCAAAACGGCAGCAACAACGCCAATCGGCTCGCGCACGATCATCGCAATGTGATCATCGCTCTGTGGTGCAACCTGATCGTAAATCTTGTCTATCGCTTCCGCATGCCACTTGATGCAGTGGATGGTTTCAGGAATGTCGATCTGCTCACAGTCCGCAATCGGCTTCCCGCTGTCGAGACATTCCATAACAGCAAGCTCACGACGGTTGCGGGTGATCAGCTTGCAAAGACGGATCAGCACATCCTTGCGGTCAGACGGGTGCATTTTGGACCAGCGGCCCTGGTCAAATGCTTCGCGTGCCTTTTTGACCGCGAGATCGACATCCTTTGCATTTGCGCCTGAAATTTCAGCAATCCTGTCATTGGTTGCCGGATTGATGGTCGGGAATTTCCCGCCATTTCCAGCCCGGAATTTCCCGTCAATAAAAGGGGCAGCCGGGTAAATCAGGTCAGCAGCGATGCTTGCATATTCTTTGCGTGTGAGAAGATCATCACTCATTTGGCATCTCCCTTTTCAATCTGTTCAATGGTCGTGTTCATAACCTTGATCACCTGTTCAAGTGCACGCTTGTCATCCTTGTTGAGCGGTTGAAGCGGTCTTCTCGGTGGTCCTGCCGGAATACCTCTCATGGTCAGCCCGTGCTTGATGCACTGAACGAACTTGCCGCCTTGCTCCAGGACACTCATCAGCGGCAGCATCGCCATCATGATGGCCCTGCCCTTGTCGAAGTTCTTTTCAACAGCGCAGGCATTGTAAAGCGCGATGTGAGCTTCCGGCGCAAAATTCGAGCCTGCACAAACCCAGGAGCGCGCACCCCAGGCAAAGAATTCCAGAGCCTGGTCATCCATGCCGCAGGAAAGTTGAATATGGGGATAATCCCGCGCCAACATATGCACGCGGTTAATGTCCCCGGAGCTTTCCTTGATTGCGCAAAAGTTCGGACTACGGCCAAGGCGGTCGAGAGTTTCTGCGTCCATGTTTACCGACATGCGCCCGGGATAATTGTAAAGCATGGCAGGAAGATTTGCTGCCCGGTCAATGGCGAGGCCATGAAGCGCGATTTCACGTGCGGTGGGATATGCATAGGGCGGCGTTGTCACCAGAATTGCATCTGCACCAATTGCTTTGGCATTTTCAGCAAACACAATGGAGTCTTCGGTACGGATCGCTCCTGTACCTACAATCAGGGGTAACCTTCCCTTGTTGATGTCTTTCGCAAGTTTCATCAACTCAATGCGCTCTTCCATCGACTGTGCGTAATATTCACCTGTCGTGCCCGCAATGATCAGGCCGTGAACGCCGGATGCAATTAGATGTTCAATCACATCCGCAAAGCGGTTCCTGTTGATTGCATGGTCATCATTATGCGGCGTGACAACCGGGGTATAAATGCCTTCAAAACGCATGGAACTTATCCTGTCTTTCCAAGATCAATATCAAGCGGATCAGGACGCGCAAACTTCTCTATCCTGTCGCGTGACAATGCCCAATGTTCGAGCGTCAGGTCAACGATTGCCGCCGGATCACTCTTTTCAATTGCTTCAATCATGCCGTCATGCTGATCGCATGCCTCCCAGACCAACATGCGCTCTTTTGAGTTCACCGGCTTGTAAAATTTCTGGCTCATTCGGGTATGATCGATCAGCAGGCGCTTCAGGCTTGGTGAGAGATAGGGATTGTCTGCCATTTCCCCTATCAGCTCGTGAAAACGGTGATTGTGGATGGCCATGAAACGTGTTTCGCCGGCTTCACTCACCATGCGGAACATCCGCTGCACTTCCTTGAGTTCGGCGATCTGTTCCTTGCGCGCGTTCTCGGCTGCCAACCTTGCTACAGCCGCATAAATCATCGGAGCGGTCTGAAAGAAGTGACGCATGCTGTCGATGTCCATGGATGACACCTTGGCGCCGCGGTTCTTTGCAAGCGTCAGATATCCCTCACCTGCCAGCTTCTGGATGACTTCCCGCAACGGTGTCCGCGAGAGGCCGTAGCGTTCCGACATTTCCGCTTCCTCCAGAACAGCACCAGGCTCAATATCAAGCGTCAGAATACGCTCGATAAGATCTTCCCTGCAGGTTTCCTTGTTTTTGACGATCATGTATCTTTTCTGCATACATTTTGTATACAAAATAGATACAACATAAATAACGAAAGAGTCAATCCTTCACGAAGAGCTTTCGCGGAGTGTTGCATAAACACTCAACGCCGCTTTCGGTAATCAGGATCGGCTCCGTGATTTCCAGTCCACCATCGTCAAGCCAGAGCGCAGGCATGAAGTGAAAGGTCATGCCTGGTTCGAGAACCGACTTGTCACCTCTTCGAAAAGACATCGTCCGCTCCCCCCAATCTGGCGGATAGGATACGCCAATCGCATATCCCGTGCGGCTGTCTTTTTCGAATCCGTGTTTTTCCAATGTGTCATAAAAGGCTATGGCTATGTCTTCGCAGAGGTTCCCGGGTTTGGCCTGTTCCAGCCCGGCTTCAACCGCATCAAGAACCGCCTTTTCCGCATCAAGGTATTTCTGGGGCGGTTTGCCCAAAAACAGGGTGCGGGACTGCGGGCACTGGTAACGGCGGTGCGCTCCTGCGATTTCGAAGAAAGTGCTTTCGCCTTTTTCGAGCGGCTTGTCATCCCAGGTCAGATGTGGAGCGGTCGCATCCATGCCGGATGGTGCCATGGGAACAATCGCCGGATAGTCGCCCCAATGCCCTTCTGCCCCCTTGACCGAGGTGTGGTAAATTTCTGCGACCAGCTCGTTTTTGGGCATTCCGGGTTCTGCGGTTTCAACAATCATCGCATGCATGGCTTCGACAATTTTTGCCGCCCGGCGCATATAGGTGATTTCGGTTTCACTTTTCACCGCGCGTTGCCAGTTCACCAGACCGGTCGCATCTGAAAAGCCTGTATCCGGCAGCTCCTGCTTTAACGTTTCCCATGCAGCAGCAGAGAAATAGTAGTTGTCCATCTCAACACCTGCCTGCAAGCGTTGCCAACCGCGCTCGCGGATCAACCCGGCCAGTGTCTGCATCGGGTGGCGTTCAGGTGTCTGGACATAGTGATCCGGATAACCGGCAATGTTCCCATGATCCATGAAAACGGTGAGCTTCGCGCCGAGGGCATCCATTCCCCTGCCCCACCATACAGGTTCGCCTTCCATCGCGAGCAAGACAGCCTGATGGGTATAAAAAGACCATCCGTCATAGCCCGTAAGCCAGTTCATGTTGGAGGGATCTGAAACAATCAGCAGTTCAACACCAGCTTTTTCCATCGCCTTTCTTGTTTTGGCGATACGGTCAGCAAATTCTTCCCTTGTGAAATGCAGGGGTGGCGTGCTCATTTCTTCTCCTCGATCATGTCCACATTTTCTCCTGAAATGATGCGATGATGCAGTTTCATGTCGATATTGCCGCCGCAGCAAAACAGAACCGTTTTCCCATCTGGCTTGAACTTGCCGGACAGAGTGGCAGCAATCGCCACACTGCCTGACCCTTCCAGGATTTGCCGTTCCTGCCAGTAGGCATGGCGAATTGCTTCAGCAATCTCCGTTTCGCTGACAAGGCAATATTCATCAACCAGTTCCCGAACCATGCCAAACGTGTATTGATTATTCGGACCGATACCACCACCAAGAGAATCGGCCAGTGTTGGCAGTTCCTCGACCTCGACATACTGACCTGCCTTTATACATTCATACATTGCAGGTCCGCGTTCCATTGTTATGCCGACAATCCGGATATCCGGATTTTTTGCCTTGAGCGCAGTTGCAACGCCCGACATCAACCCACCCCCTGAAAGCGGTATCAAGGCAGTTTGCATTTCAGGCAATTGTTCATACGCCTCGAGGCCAAGCGTTCCCTGCCCCGCAATGACATGGGGATGATCAAATGGCGGGATCATGACAATGCCCTCATCAACCAGCTTTGCCGCCGCCAGCTCCGCCTCATCCTGAGACTTTCCCGAAATAAGGATTTCCGCGCCTTCGGACCGGATACCGTCAATCTTGTTTTGCGGCACCAGTTCAGACATGCATACGATGCACCTGACGCCTGCTTCCCGGCAGGCACGTGCAAGTCCCCGGCCGTGATTGCCGGTGGAAACACCAACAACACCCGCCTGTTTCTGCTCATCGGAAAGATTGGCAACCGCGTTGGTGGCACCACGCAGTTTAAAGCTGCCAGTGGTCTGATGGTGTTCCAGCTTGAGATGGATTTCTGATCCGGTTTGGTCACTCAGTGATGCAGACTTCACCAGCGGCGTTTGCCGTATGGCATGGCCAATCTGTGCTTTCGCTGTTTCAATCTCGGCAATTCCCACCACAGGCATGATTTCTCCCTTAAAAAGGGGAGTTAAGCGTTTTACGCTTCAGCAAACAACCGTTTAATTAACGTGAGAATGCAATTCCCAATTGCGCACCGGTATGTTCAAGCCACTCGGCGAAGTGTTGGGCGAAGCCCGAGTAAACCAGAATGTCATAGGTGGGTTTGTCATCCACTTGATGAATGATAACGCCAGCCTGCGCCATCTGCGTCTGCGCGCACCAGCCTTTGGATGCAGCAGAAGGATCGAGATCAAGGCGGCAGCCCTTTTGCATGAGCTCACGCGCACGGTCTCCGGAAATGCGGAAAACAACACGGGCGTCTGATTGCTCTGAGACATAGCCGTTTTTCTTCAACCTGGCTTGAATGCCGTCACCAAACCCGTCTGATCCGGCATTTGCAGATACAAACATCCATTGACCGGGCGACAGTGGTATTGCGGTGTAATCCTTGCCCTTTGTGGCTTTGCCCGGTGTTTCCTTGACCTTCAGGGCACGCTCGACCGCAGCTGTCTTGCCCTTGGCTGCAAACACTTGCACGATGCCGTGGTTTTCAAGAACCTTGACAGAAACCGTTTCACTTTTCTCTGCTTCGACCCGATCAAAGAAAGCATCCAGTGGGTGAGTTGTTGCAAAATCAGCCATGGAGCCGCTCTCCTTTCGGATCAAAGAAATGCGGAGAGACAATCTCAACTTCTATCTGCTCATCCCTGAGCGGGTAATGGGCAATCATTTTCATGCCATGTCTCGCCGTGCCGCCCTGCACATATCCAAGACCAATCCAGCAACCCAGTTGCGGACTGTCCCCTACTGAGGTGACCCAACCCTTGCTGGCGTCCGGATCAAGAACCGTGTTGGTGTCGTTGCGAGTCTCGATCAAATGCGCACCGCCACGCAAACGTCCCTCACTTTGGGCAATCTTAATACCAACGAGTTCCGCGCGGCTTGGGTCGACCATGCCTTCACGATGCGCCATGCGGTTGCCAATGAATTCTTTCTTGGAAGACATCATCTTGCCGAGCCCCATGTCGGCGGCAGTTGTCCGGCCATCGAGTTCGTTGCCTGCCACATGGCCCTTTTCAATCCGCAAGACACTCAAGGCTTCTGTACCATAAGGAATCAGGCCATGCGCATGCCCGGCTTCCCAGATAGAGTCCCACATGGCTTCGCCATAGCGCCAGGGCACGTTGACCTCATATGCCAGTTCACCGGAGAAGGAGATACGGAAAATTCGTGCTTTCGCGCCGTTCCAGTCAAACTCGCGAACGCCCATGAACGGCAAGGCCTCGTCAGACATGTCCTGTGCACCGGCAAAGGCAGCATCCAGTATGGTACGCGCATTAGGCCCGGCGACCGCAACGCCGCACCATTGCTCGGTCGCAGAACAGAAATGCACATTAAGATCAGGCCAGACCACCTGGCTGTAATGCTCCATATGCGCAAGAACACGGGCAGCGTTGGCAGTGGTGGTTGTCATGAAGAAATGATCGTCGGCCAATCGGGAAGTCGTACCGTCATCAAAAACATAACCATCCTCACGCAGCATCAGGCCATAACGTGCCTTGCCGGGTGCCAACAGCTTCCAGCCGTTAATATAAAGCCGGTTCAAGAACTCTGCTGAATCCGGTCCAAAAATCTCAATCTTGCCAAGCGTTGAAACATCGCACATTCCGGCAGTCTTGCGAACCTGGTCGCTTTCACGCCAGATTGCTGCCATGATCTCTTCGCCCGGTTTGGGGTAGTATTGCGGCCGGAGCCATTGACCTGCCTCCACAAAAACCGCACCGAGCTTTTCATGACAGCGATGCATGGCTGTGCGCCGGATCGGCTGGAATGTCATGCCGCGTTCGTGACCGGCAAACGCACCAATCGCAATCGGTGAATAGGGAGGACGGAAGCGGGTTGTTCCCACTTCAGGAATGGATTGACCGCGGGCTTCTGCAAGAATGGCGAGGCCATTCACGTTGGATGTCTTGCCCTGGTCCGTTGCCATGCCAAGGGTCGTATAACGCTTGGCGTGTTCGACGGAGACATAGCCTTCCTTCTCGGCGAGGGTAATATCCTTGGCGCTAACATCGTTCTGGAAATCGACAAACGCCTTGCCATTACCCGGGCAGCGCCAGACAGAATGGATGGGGCCGTACTCTGTTTCATCAGCCTTCGGTGCGGCAGCCAGTTTACCCACTTTAATGCCAGCCGACTTAGCCGCTTCATGACCTGCCTCATGTCCTTCTTTCAGACAATCGGCGAGCGCAAAGCTCCCTTTCGAAGCACCGGCGGAACGTTCGCGGCGCATCGGAGTATCCGGGACAAAGCTCTGGATGTCTTCACGCCATACGGGCGCAACCCCGGTCTGGCTGACGAGATGCACATCAGCCGAGTGCCCACCGGAAACCGCTATCAGATCGCAATTGACTGAACCGTAAGGCGATCCGTCCAGCCGCTGCATGGAAAGCGAAGAAACCTGATACCACCCATGGGCTTTGGCAGGAACTACACCCAGTTCAACAGGCAACCCGGCATCGATTGCAGATTGTGCAACGCTCGAAGCCGTTTCACGTGCATCACAAATGACGGCGATCTCAATGCCATTGGCACGAAGAACGTCTGCAGTTTTGTACGCATCATCGTTGTTGGTGCAAATCGCAATATACCGGCCAGGCGCAACAGCGAAGCGGTCAACGTAACGCCGCACGGCAGTCGTAAGCATGACGCCGGGTTTGTCGTTATTATCAAAAACCATCGGGCGTTCCTGCGAACCGGAAGCGATAACCACTTCCTTTGCCCGGATCGTCCACATGCGTTGTCGTGGTTCGTGGTTTTGCGGAACGGCGACATGATCATTTACCCGCTCTAGTGCTGCCATCACGTTATGGTCGTAATAGCCAAACAGCACCGTCCGGGTCATGACAGTAACATTTGTCATTTTGGAAAGTCTGGCTTCTGCTTCGGCAATCCAATCTGCAGCCGGTTTGCCGTTGATCTTGTCGTGATCAAGGGCAAGTTGTCCGCCGAGGAAAGCATTTTCTTCAACCAGAATGACCCGTGCGCCTGTCTTCCCTGCCGAAAGGGCAGCCGCAAGCCCTGCAGGCCCGGCTCCCGCTATGAGCACATCGCAATGGGCATGCGCATGCTCATATGTATCTGGATCCGGTTCTGTTGCCGCGCTGCCAAGACCGGCTGCGTTGCGGATGATTTTCTCATAGATCGGCTCCCAGAAAGAAGCCGGCCACATGAACGTCTTGTAGTAAAATCCTGCAGTCAGGAAGGGGCTCAAGAGCTGGTTGAACGAGAGGTAATCAAATTTCAGCGACGGCCAGGCGTTTTGGCTCTTTGCTTCGAGACCATCATACAATTCGGCGGTCGTGGCCCGCGTGTTTGGTTCCCGCCTGGCGCCCGTGCGTAATTCCACGATTGCGTTCGGCTCATGGCTATCTGCGGAGATACAGCCGCGAGGCCTGTGATACTTGAAAGAACGGCCCATCAAATGAACACCATTCGCGAGCAAGGCAGAAGCAAGCGTGTCGCCCTCGAATCCGGAATAGCTCTTTCCGTCAAAAGAAAACGTGACCGGCCTCTCGCGAATGATCGTGCCGCCATTCGGTAGTCGGTTCTTCTGACTCATGACCGACCCCCCTTCTTCGCACTCGGCACCGGCAGTTTGTCGTCCGGCTTTCCAGTGGCAACGATTTCATGGGTCTGTGTATTGCGCACCACCTTCACCCATTGGCGGCAACCGCCAACATGATGCCACCATTCCGTATGCCAGCCTTTAGGGTTTTCGCGGACGTAAACATAATCGAAGAAAGCTTCTTCTGAACCGTTTTCTTTCGGACGTTTTTTGGTCGCGTCTCCAGAATACTGAAATTCCGCTTCATCCCTAAACCCACACCAGGGGCAGTAAATCTGATGCATCTCCCAACTCCCCTACTGTATCCACGGATTGGGCCCGACGCCCTTTTCGTCGATCATCCGGCCCTCCCGGAAACGATCAATTGTGAACGCTTCATTGAGTCTGTGCGGACGATCCTGTGCAATCGTATGCGCGAAACACCAACCGGATGCGGGTGTTGCCTTGAAACCCCCATAACACCAGCCGCCATTCAGGTAGAGACCGTCAATTCCGGTTTTGCAGATGAACGGGGAACCATCAAAGCTCATATCCATGATACCGCCCCAGTGACGCAGCATGCGTACCCGGCCAATAGCCGGCATGATTGCCATGCCACCCGCCATCACATGTTCCATCATCGGCAGATTACCGCGCTGGGCATATGAGTTGTACCCGTCCAGATCGCCACCATAGACAAGCCCGCCCTTGTCGGACTGGCTGATGTAAAAGTGCCCCGCACCAAAGGTTACAACCGTATCGATTAGCGGCTTGATGCCTTCTGAAACAAAGGCCTGCAACACATGGCTCTCAACCGGCAGGTCATTGATGCCAGCCATCTGGGCAATCTTCGAAGTATGCCCTGCGACTGCCATACCCACCTTCTTTGCCTTGAAGGAACCGCGATTGGTGTCAACACCAACAACCTTGCCGCCTTCAACCCGGATGTTGGTCACTTCGCAATTCTGGATGATGTCTACACCTCTGCTATCCGCACCACGCGCATAACCCCAGGCGACGGCATCATGGCGAACCGTGCCGCCCCGGCGTTGCATCAACCCGCCCTGGATCGGGAAACGGGCATTCTTGAAATCAAGGATCGGAACGATTTTTTTAAGCTCTTCCGGCCCGAGCAATTCTGCATCGATCCCTGCCATGCGCATCGCATTGCCTCGGCGTGCGAACGCATCGCGCTGCGGGTCCGAATGAAAGAGGTTGATCACACCACGCTGGGAGACCATGGCATTGAAGTTGAAGTCCTGTTCCAGGCCTTCCCACAATTGCATGGACTTTTCGTAAAAATGCGTATTCGGCCCGAGCATGTAATTGGAGCGAACAATGGTCGTGTTACGCCCAACATTACCACCACCGATCCAGCCCTTTTCCAGAACGGCAACATTTGTCACACCATGTTCCTTGGCAAGATAATAGGCAGTTGAAAGCCCATGCCCACCGCCGCCGATGATGATCACATCATATTCAGGCTTAGGCTCGGGATCACGCCAAGCCCTTGGCCAACCTTTATGGCCCGTCAGTCCCTGCCAGAGAACAGAAAGTGCTGAATATTTCATCGGTGCGGATTAACTCCACGGATAAGGGCTGTTTGAAACCGGATGCAATTTGCCCTCAGCAAACCGTGAGAAGCGAAACGGTTCAAGCAGTTCCTGTTTTTCTCCAAGGATTTCATCGACCATGAGATGGCCCACGCCGATCATTTTCCAGCCATGGTTGGAATCCGCAATGACCGCAACGTTTTCCCTGAAATGATCAAATACAGGGAAGGAGTCCGGTGTAAAGCAGCCGATGCCGCCGGAAGCTTCCTTATGGTATTTAGGCATGGTGCCTTCATAGCGC
>JBCCYR010000023.1:0-14728 GCA_039189355.1 Pseudomonadota bacterium | reverse complement strand
GGACAAAGTAGGAATTTGCCATGAAGAAATCCGAGGTAGATTACAGTGTAGAAACCGAGAAGGCCCTTAATCTTCTCCGCGATGCAATTGAATCGCTGAAAGAAGGATTTGCCCTTTATGACGATGACCGCCGTTTGGTCATGTTCAACAAACGCTACGCGGAAATGAACAAGGGGATTGCAGATATCCTGAAACCCGGTCTCGACTGGGAGATCTTGATGCGCGAGACGGCGCGCAGGGGAATTTATGCCGAAGCAATCGGCAATGAAGACAAATGGGTTTCAGACCGCCTCATGAATGGTGTGGAGTTCATTCAGGATTTTGAACTGCTGGAAACAGACGGGCGAACGTATCTCGTATCAGTTCATCCCACCGATCTGGGCGGCTTTGTCGTCACCCGTGAAGACATCACCGACAGGAGGCAAATAGAAAATGCCGAACGCGAAGGTGATCTCGTGATCCGTACGGTGTTGGATGCAAGTTCCGCGGTTGTTGTAATGGCACGCATTGGTGATGGACAAATTCTGTATCGTTCGCCAGCAGCACTGGAACTGTTTGGAAATACCAAATATGCAAGCCAGCATTATGCAGATCCGGAAGAAAGAGCGGATTTTATAACGCAGATGCTGGCTGACGGGCAAGTTGACGATTATCGCCTGAAAGCGATCGCTGCGGCAGGCAATGAAATTGATATTTCAATCTCGGCACGTTTTGCGGAATTTAAAAGTGAAGAAGTTATTGTAACCAGTATTGTCGATTTGACCGAGCAGCTCAAAGCGGAAGCAATAATTCGAAAAGTTCTTGAGTCTTACCCTGCAGCGATCAACATGACCAATGCCGAGACAGGCGAATTGCTGTTTGCCACCCCGGAAATCAAAGCGCTTTTTGGATCAGTTGATAATTCGAAGTCTTATTATGCAGATCCCGATGAGCGCCCGCGATATCTAAAAGAACTCCGCAAACATGGTTGGCTGAAAGACCGCAAAGTTGAATTTATCAATGCGAAAGGGAAGAAATTTTGGGCCGCAGATTCTTCCCGTTTGATCGAGTTCAACGGTGAAGAAGTCATCGTTTCAAATACCCGCGACCTGACAGACGAACTGGCAATTGAAGAACAACTGTCAAAGCAAAGGGAAATGCTCTTCCAGAATGAAAAAATGTCAGCGCTGGGCGAACTGCTCGCTGGTGTGGCGCATGAACTAAACAATCCTCTTTCTGTAGTCGTTGGTCACGCACTCATGATGCAGGAAGAAATTACCGATCCAGATTTGTGTGCAAGAATTAAAAAGATCGGGAAAGCTGCTGAGCGGTGTGCGAAGATTGTCAAAACATTTCTGGCAATGGCACGACAACAACCGAGCAGAATTGAGCAGGTTGATGTTTCTGCTGTAATTGATACCGCAATCGACGTCGCCGGATATAGCATCAATTCTGAAACGATTCAGATTTCGAAACTCATTGCTCCCAATCTTCCAAAAATTGCTGCTGACTCTGATCAGATTACCCAAGTGATTATCAATCTGATCCTTAACGCAGAACATGCCATGAAAACATCTGGCAAGGGCAATCAGGTTCAGGTTAGTGCAAAGCTCAACGAAAACGGTGACATGATCAAGATTTCGGTCAAAGACAATGGCCCCGGCATACCCGAGAGCATTCAACCCAGGATATTCGAACCCTTCTTTACAACCAAGGATGTAGGTGAAGGCACGGGTATCGGACTTGCTTTCTGTCATCGGATTGTTCTTTCCCATGGTGGCAACATCAGCCTTGAGACGTCAGGCGAATTGGGAACGAAATTCAAGATTGGCATCCCGGTCGCCGATACCGGTGAAACAAAGGAAATTCATTATGAGAGTGCTTCCGGTAAAAACCAGGGTTTGCGTGCACTGGTGATTGATGATGAAGTGGAGGTAGGAGAGCTTACTTCGGAGATTTTGAAACGCGACGGATTTCAAGTTGATTACGTTTCATCGGGCAAGGAAGCAATACAGCTCATTGAACAAGAAGACTATGATGTTGTTCTTAGTGATCTGAACATGCCTGAAATTGATGGTCGGGTAATTTACGAAATGCTGCGGAACCAACACCCGCACATGCTTTCCAGAACTGCATTTATTACCGGGGATACGATGGGAACTTCATCACAAGATCTGTTGAAAGAATCAGGATTACCACATCTTGAGAAGCCAGTTGCACCATCCGAACTGAGGCAATTGGTGGCTATTCTGGTATCCGGGGGCAAGGGAGATACTGATGAGCAACAATAACGTACACATTCTGGTTTGTGATGATGAACTTGATGTTCGTGAGATGCTGCAGGAGTATCTGGGAAAGCGGGGATACAAGGTTTCAACAGCATCCAACGGTGATGAATTGCGTGCAATCCTTTCTGTGAACGACGTTGATGCGATGATCATGGACATTAACATGCCAAAGGAAGATGGCCTGTCTATTCTGAGGTCTCTAAGGCCCGATAACACTACCCCGGTAATTATGCTTACTGCAGCAGGAGATGTTGTAGACCGCATCATCGGACTGGAAATGGGGGCCGATGATTACCTTGGAAAGCCTGTAGACTTGCGTGAGCTTGAAGCGCGTATAAAGGCAGTTCTTCGGCGCAATGCTGCGGTTGGCATGCAGCAGGAGAGCGCCAGGGATGGCAACAAGGCGGTTTTTGGCGACTATACGCTCGATACCGATGCAGCCAAGTTACTGGATAGCGATGGCGCTGAAATAGCTCTGACAGCCATGGAATACAGTTTGCTGAAAGTATTTGCTGAAAACCGCGGGAGGGTTCTGAACAGGGACCAGATCCTCGAAAAAGCCCATGACCGGTCTTGGGATCCATTCGACAGAAGCATCGACATCCGGATTTCCCGTTTGCGCCGCAAGCTGGAATCCAATCCCGAGAAGCCTGAAATAATCAAGACGGTGCGTGGCATAGGATACCTGTACGATCCCAAGTAACAATTTCAAGCAAGTGCATCTGTACGTTTCTTGCGGATGCAATTGGCTATGGAAAGCATCGCAAAAATGGTTCCATCAATTTTACCGCCATCAGCTTGAGCAGTTTCAAGAGAGTAGTTTTTCGAAATCATGTCGTCATTCCTTGTTGGTGTGTGACGAATAAATGGAACTTCCATGTTTCACTGAAATTTCAGACAAGCTGGTTTTGTGTTTCAATTGTATCAACTGGCCGCAAGTTTGACTTCGCACGTCGAATATCCGTGCTTACAAATCCAATCAAAGTGAAAGACTGCTATTACTCCCGGTCCATATCAGTCGTTTGGTTTTGACAAGAGTTTTTAGTTGCGTTTTCACAAGGCCACTATCCGCATGCTTCACCCTGAAGTAGATGCTTTATGATTGCTATACATTTTGCCAAGCAATGTTGGGGTAAGGTACATTGGAATCTGATAGCAGGCGATAAACAACAAAATCGGATCAGTAACCGCTGCTGGCAAAGCAACCAAGAAAATAGCCATATTTTTGTTTCCGGAACAAATCGCAAATGCGATGCGGGAATCACCAAGACCGAAGGGCTTCACCAGAAACCAGACCAGAACCTGCATGCCCAGACACACCGTGAAAGCCACAACGAGAATTAACAGAATTTCTGTAGGCCTGTTGATTGCAGCCTCACCAAATCCGGTCATAAGGCCGATGACAACCATCCCCATTGCAACCGCGGTTAATCCATCAATGGACTTCAGTGCATCCGGTGACGGATCAGGCATCAGAAGGCGCCGAACCGTGAAAGCAAGAAACGATGCAGCAAAAATGATCAGGAAAAGCCTGAATGCAATCCAGGAAACTTCCCGCATGTCACCGATAACAGGCATCAGCGAAAACGGCAGGAAAACAGTCAGGGGGAGCAGTGCCGTTGTTGCGATTAACAGGCGCAATGTTGGTGCCGGATTGTTCCCGGTTATCATGGTCAATCCCGGACTTCCTGAAATGGGTGCAGAAGCAAATACGATCAGAAGGGCAACCGCAATTGGTCCGGTAATATTGGTTTCAATGAAAAACCAGGCAACAAGGCAGGGTATGAGAACCTGGAAAACAAGTATGAAAATCCCGGCATGTTTATAATCCTGCAGCGTGCCTGCAACTTCCCCCGGATCGATCCGCAAGGCTGCCAGAAACAACAATACCGCAATCCAATAGCCAACCCACGGCCTTACACTGTCTGCAAGCACAGGGACAAGAATTCCGATCACCAGACCTGCGATCAATGCCCACCGGCTATGATCGGCTATTAGGCGCAGGGCGTTATGAAAGAACCGCATCAGGCATCATTGCCGGATTGTATCCGGTAACCAGGTCGCAAGCTCCGGAAATGCGATCAGTACAAAAACCATGAGAACCATAATTGCAAACATCGGCAATGCAGCCTTTGCGATATAGTTCATCTGGTGGTTGGTAAGGCCTTGCATGACAAACAGGTTAAACCCTATGGGTGGAGTAATCTGGGCCATTTCAATTACCACTGTTACAAAGATACCAAACCAGATGACGTCAATGCCTGCTTCACGGATCATTGGTTCCACGATTGCCATCGTCAGGACAACCGCTGAAATACCGTCAAGAAAACACCCCAGCACAATGTAAAAAACCAGCAATGCCATGAGCAGTTCAAACCGGGAAAACTCCATGGTGGCTATCCAGTCCGCAAGTGCGCGCGGCAATCCTGTGTACCCCATTGCAAGTGATAAGAAAGCGGCACCTGCAAGGATCAATGTAATCATGGCAGACGTTCGCACGGCTCCCATAAGAGATTCCGAAAACGACGAAACGGTTAGCGAACCCTGCAAAGAAGCCAGTACAAGCGCACCCAAAACTCCGAAAGCAGCCGCCTCCGTTGCTGACGCAATTCCATAGTACATGGAGCCGATCACGAGGATAATGAGCAATATGACAGGGATGAGGTAGGCCGAATTCCGGAATTTTTCAGCAAACCCCATAGCCGGTTCATCCACCGGTTTGTAGTTTGGGGATACGAGCGAATAAACCGCCACATAGGCCATGAACATTGCTGCCAGAACTAGCCCCGGAATGACCCCGGCAATAAAGAGTTCGCGGATGGATTCGTTAATGCTCACCCCATAGACAATGAGGGTAAGCGAGGGCGGTATCATAAGTCCGAGCGTTGCGGCACCTGCCAGGGTGCCGATGACCATGTGTTCAGGATATTTCCTCCGGCGCAATTCCGGAATGGACATCCGGCCAACTGTCGTGAGCGTTGCCGCAGAAGAGCCAGAGACTGCAGCAAAAACAGTGCAGCCAACAATATTGGTATGAACCAGCCCACCCGGCAATCTTGCCATCCAGGGTGACAGTCCCTTGAACATGTCCTCAGACAAACGGGTTCGAAACAGGATTTCCCCCATCCAGACAAACAGCGGAAGTGCTGTCAGTGTCCAGGAAGAGGATGCTCCCCATATCGTATTGATCATTCCACCGCCCGCAGCACGGCCTGCAATAAACTCAATGCCGATATAGGCAACTCCCATCAGGGAAAGACCAACCCATATCCCGCTGCCCAGAAACAGGAACAGAATGCCGAGGAAAACGGCAACGGCGACCAGCTGTTCCATACCTATTCCGCTCCCTGTTCAGAAACCGAAGCCTCTCGCACATTGGGAGATCCGGTCATCAAAAGCGTTATCAGATTATCCCAGAAGCAGAGCGCCAGTATGATGGACCCGACGGACATGCTGAGTTGCGGAATCCATAACGGAGTCGCGTCAAGACCGGATGAGATGTCGTTGAACTTGTAAGACTCGTAAGTGAACTTGCAGGCAAACCAGGCAAAGATAGTGGTGATGGCCGTAGCAACACCATAACACCAGACTTCTCCCCAAAAACGGTATTTCCCGAGCGCAGATACCAGCAACGAAACCCGGATATGCGCACCATGGTTCAGGGCATAGGCAAAACCAAGGAAACTGGCGGCAGCCATTGCATAACCTGCATAATCCGGCCCACCGCGGAATGAGAAGCCAATATTCCTAGAAGCAATCTGCAGAACAATCAGACATACAATCGCAATCAAGCAGAAGGCTGCAGCGATCCCGCTAGCCAAATACACCCCGTCCAGAAACCGCCGTACAGACTTCCCCATGTGTTACCCCGAAAAGCTAATGAAGAACGGCAACCCGTTGTGGCCGCCATTCTTCATGATTTGTCCTAGTTTCCCTTGAAGGCATCCACGATTTCTTCTCCGGTTTCACCGGCAGCCTCAAGCCATTCCTGGGTCATGGTTGCGCCTATGACCTGCAATTCGACTTTAAGCGTTGCAGAAGCAGGTTCAACGGTCATGCCGCCTTCGCGAAGGCCGTCATAGGTGAACTGGGTATAGTCCTTGGAAGCCTGCAATCCTTTTGCTTCTGCATCAGCAGCACAACTTGTAAGAGCAGTTTTCTGGTCATCCGGCAAACCCTCGTAGGCATCCTTGTTGACCATCACAGTGTTGCGCGGTAGCCAGGCATCAACCTCGTAGTAATTTGTCACGCCTGCATCAAAGACTTTGCGGTCATATCCGGTTGCACCAGACGAAACCATGGATTCCACTGCATTTGTGGAAAAAGCCTGTTGAACTTCTGCGGCCTCAATCTGGGTCGGCTGCATGCCTGCAAGCTCTGCCAGACGGGAAGTTGAAGCATTGTAAGCCCGGAATTTCAGGCCTTTCATGTCCGCAATGGATTTTACTTCCTTCTTGAAATAAAGCCCCTGTGGCGGCCATGGGACTGAGTACAGAAGCTTCATGTTCTGCTCATCCAGCGCTTTTTCAAGCTCGGCTTTTGAAGCCTCATACAACTTTACAGAATCATCAAATGAAGTTGCCAGAAATGGTACGGAATCGATTCCAAAGACGGGATTTTCATTGGCATGTGCAGATAGAAGGCGCTCACCAATGGGAGCCTGCCCGGTTTGAATGGCGCGCTTGATTTCACCTCCCTTGAACAGAGACCCGCCGGGATGGGTCACGATTTCAAGTGCACCGCCCGTTTTGTCCGTTACGCATTTTGCGAATTCGGCTCCGTTTTGGGAATGAAAGTTGGACGCCGAGTAAGCCATTGGCATATCCCACTTTTCCGCCAGTGCTGCCGTCGTCATTGTCATCCCGATAGCGGTACTCGCCAATAAAGTAGCAAAGTGTTTCATTCTACTATTTCTCCCTTTCTTACTTTCCCCATCGAAGCGTTTTACACGTCAACGCGCAAGGTCTAATCTCTGGAAAAATTGGATTTAACAGGTTTTGGATCTTTTGATGCCAAGTCACGATGATGAACCGGCCATTGGCATCTTGATGCTGGATTCACGGTTTCCACGAATTCCGGGAGACATTGGCAATAGAGGCACTTGGCCATTCCCTGTGCTTTACAAGGTTGTGACAAATGCCTCTCCTGACCACGTCGTGCATAAACGCGCTGAAGGATTACTGGGAGACTTCATCATAGCTGGACAAGCATTGATTGATGAAGGCGTTGGCGCAATCACCACGAGTTGCGGATTCCTCTCCATATTCCAGGAAGAGTTGACATCATCCCTTCCGGTGCCTGTGGTCACTTCATCCCTGATGCAGGTTGAAACGATCAACCGCATGTTGCCCAAGGGAAAAAGAGCCGGAATTCTGACCATTGCAGCATCAAGTCTGAGCGATGAACATCTTCACCATGCCAAGGTACCGGAAGATACACCAATCGGAACAACAG
Source organism: Pseudomonadota bacterium (assembly GCA_039189355.1). Taxonomy (GTDB): domain Bacteria; phylum Pseudomonadota; class Alphaproteobacteria; order Rhizobiales; family Rhizobiaceae; genus JAALLB01. Next base: position 7,007 of record JBCCYR010000023.1, on the reverse strand, counting down.
AAGGCGGTAGGGAATTCACACGCGTAATCTTGAACGATGAACCAGAGCTCGATGTGGGATTGGCAAGACAGGACAACGTTGAAGCAGCATTGAAACTTAAGGAAGACAATCCGGACCTTGGCGCAATAGTTCTCGAGTGCACCAATATGACGCCCTATGCGAGAGACATTACGAAGGAAACCGGGCTGCCTGTTTTCAGCATTGAAACGCTCGTTACCTGGCTACACGCAGGATTATTGCCAAGGAAATTTTGATGTAAATCAGATAGCCAGCCAGTTCTTTATTCAAAGGCCACAAACAAGCCGACTTGGTCAATTGGATATACTCGCAACAGTAACGGCCGGACTGATAAAAATCCGGATAAACCGCTCAAGATCAACTGCCGGTTGCCGCGAGACATAAATCATGTCGTCAGCCCGCATCGGGAAACGTTTGGTGATAAAGAAGTTATCCGGGTCGCTTAAATCGGCCCGGTAAATAACGGGATACCTGCCTTGATCGTCACTCGCTTCCGGATCACTTGAAATAAGGGAAGCAGTTCCGGCATCCATTTGTCCGATCTCTACAAGGTGATTAATCACATGCGGATATTCGTATCGGAACACGAAATAGGCACCGGGATTGGCTCGCAGATCATCCAGCCCTTCGGCAATGCCCGCCGCTTCAACCAGACTGAGATTACTGGTCCCAAATGGATGCAGACCTTTCTTTTCAACAGCCCCGAAGGCGGTAAAAGTGCGTGGATCGTGCAACAGATAAATCGTGTCGCCGGGCCTGACGAAGATATTTTCCTTCGGCTTTGCTATGATCGTAGAAAGGAGAACGATCCGTGTCTCACCTTTTCTCGAGACTGAAACATAGGTGTCGTGCGGTGCTTCTGACGGGCCACCGGCTTCTCCAATCACATCCAGAATTTTTTCCTTGCCGCTATTGAGAGCTATTCTTCCCGCCTGGTTCACTGCTCCATTGACAACGACCGCTTGTGAACGGACTTCTGAAATATTGACAATAACGTCCGGCTCCACTGCCCGCCCTTTCAGTTGCTCAACGATTGCTTGTCTCACCTCGCCAACATTTCGGCCGGAAGCTTTGACAGAACCTGCAAAAGGAACAGACACCTTCCCGTTCTGCTGAACAGTAAGATCAAAATTGACGCTGCTTCTATTATCCGTTGAAAACAGGCCGCCGCCACCTGCTTCGAATACTGTGACATTAAGAACATCACCGGGCCCGATAACACCGCTGGATCTGGATGAGCCAATTCCAAAGGATGAACTCAAGGGGAAGTATTCATGCCGCTCAAGCGCCTTGACCGAATCTGCATTAAGTTCGACCAGCCCGTACACGAAGCCGTCATCCAGCTCCTCTTCTGCAATGACCTCTGTCAAAAGCGGCCCATCATTCGGCAAACTTGTTTTGCAAGCCCCGAGCAACAGAACCAGGAACAGAACTGAATATTTCCGCAGCTTCTCAAATTCGGTCAGCCAACCTTCAGGATCATGTTTCAGGTAGCCAGCGTCTTTTATACAGCCAGCACGGGTTGTAACAATATCGCGTTCAATGACTTTCGCTGGGTTGCCGGCAACGATGACGCCAGAAGGTACATCGCGTGTCACAACACTGCCAGCCCCGACAATCGATCCGTCATGGACGGTCACTCCAGGCATGATCATTCTGCGCGCTCCAATGCAACACCGCTTGCCGATATAAGTGTCCGTTCTCAGGCCGCGGGTCATGTCGTGGGCAAAAATGACGGCATCAAAAGCCACGTAGCTTTCTGCTCCCACGTGCACGCCTTTGGGATTGGTTATGTCAAAGTTTGCCTTTAGCGAAAAAGTGCAGGTCGGATGCAAATCCATCTTCCAGAAGCGAACATAAAACAACCGCTTTAACGCTATCATTACATTTCGGATTTTTCTGAAATTATGAAGATTCACGGTACCAGTTCCTTCAATTTCTGGGGCGGGATGTAAGGCTTTTCCCAAGCGGAACCGCTATGGCGATCATCAAGGCAAGGGTTGCGCTATTGGCTACACCGGCAAAGGCGCTTGCTTCTGTCAGTCCGTTCAAGAGAACAAAAGCCATCATGGCCAACACAGTGCGATTGCGTGCACGCCAGGCATCAAAAAGACGGATAAAAAGCGCCAGTGCAAAAAGGGCCAAACCAACAAAACCGGTTGTGACCAGAATTTGCAGGATCATGTTGTGGGCATGCGGAGCAGTGTGACGGATGTCGCCAGAGTATTCCGGCAGAATGAAAAGTGTCGACCCGTATCCCCAGCCAAGCCATGGCCGCTCTGCGATCAATTGAACCACAACAGACCAGATGTAACTTCTTCCGGTGCCGGTGGTGATTTCCGATATGTCGCCCGATCTCGATATGGCCGCAAGTATTGTCTCACCAAAAAGAAACACCAAGGGCAGTGAAAAAATACCAACCAGCAGGCTGACGAGGAACATTCCCCAGCGCTGTTTGTTACAAAACCACAGAAACCACAGAATGACGAAGAGTAGCGCCATTGAAGTCCTGCTGTTTGATAAAAGCAAAGCCAGGCCGGCAACAACGGCAACAGCGGGAACAATATGGCGGTTAAGCGCTTTTAATTCCTTGGCGTACAGTACCAACAACAAAAGTGCCAATGCTGCCTGACGCCCGGCAGTATTCGCATTGCCGCCAATACCGGAAAGCCTGTTGCTTGTGACCTGTTCGTTTCCGTACCATATCTTCATCCGGCCGAAATCCGGCAAGGCAAAATAGACAAGAAGCGATACCAAACAGAAAAGAAAGATAGCTGCTATCAGTGCAAGGATGACATGCGTCTCGTCAAAATTGCGGAAAACAAAAAGCAGGAACAGGTAGAATGAAAAAAGCGAGAACGCGCCAAAGAAGCCATAGGCCACATTAGGTGCATAGATTGCTGAAAAACAAATCCATGCGAAAAACACAAACCACACGACCCGGGTCGGATTTATCACTGCTGGCAGGGTATCGTTGATCCGAAGCATGGCCAGTCCAAGCAATGCCAATAGTGACAACGCCTTCAGCAGTACCTGCCAGTCAACCGATTTGTCTGAGTAGTCACGGACCCGGAACACAGCTTCCAGGATAAATACGGCAAATACCAGCAGAACCAGACTGATGAACTGTTTTGTGTCGGTAATCCGTGTTGAAAGGGAAAAGATGTACACAACAGCCGCGAGGGTAATTGGAACTGCAAGTGTGATCGGATTGATTGATGCGGAAACAGTAAGGATTGAAACCGCTGCCAAACCGATAAAAAGATGGTTTGCTGGGTTTGGGAATTTGCCTCGAACATTCCCCATCTGACGACTGAGCGACACGGCACGCATTTACAATGTTCCGGTACGCCCCCCTTTGTTTCTAATAGAACGGAATTCGGTCAAATTCATGACAAATTCTCTTCGGCGTTGTAATGCTGTTTTGGAATGGAGAGGTTTGTCAGACCTGCAGTACGGGTGTTGAAGGCGCTACCGGCTGTTGTCTGAAAGCAATGTAACTCTCCATATCCCCAAGCGCTGCAAGATATGTCTCGACGATTGAACCGGTCCGGAGAATATCAAGTTTTCCGGACCGCTGGTTTTTTGCAATCCGCCTTTTCAACTCGGGTTCTTTTGACAAAATGCCCAGTATTTTCTCCGACATGTGATTGCTTGAACAAGGATCACAAACACCGCCAATTTCATTTTCCGGGAAAATGCCATCAAGTCCCCAGTTTTTGCTTATCAAAACAGGAACTCCCGACATCAGAGCTTCAGCCGCTGCCATACCAAAACTTTCACGCAATGAAGGCAATGCGAACATGGAGTAACCATTGATTGTTTCCTGAATCTTGTCATGAGCAACAGCGCCTTTCAGGCTGACAATCCCGTCGGCCCGGTTTCTCTTTATCCAATTCGACAACCCACGGCGGGAAGCAACAGAACCGGAACCGTATATGTCTAGCACCACACCGGGTTTGCATGTGGAGGCTTTCTTCACGGCTTCAATCAAACGCTGTGCATTTTTCCGTTTCCAGCTATCGAGATGAAAAACAGAGACAATCCGCTTTTTGTCTGTTGGTACGGATGCAAGCAACCTGTCTTGCGGTGTGATGCAGGGCAACAGCCTGGTTGGCTTTTCCCGTTGCCCGAATAACCGCGCAAAATGCTGCCCTGCCCATACAGAGAACGGAAACACATATTCTGCATCATGCCAAATTTCTGAATAAAGAGCATGCAGTCCAGGTTTGTATTTTGTGACTTTAAGATCTGTGTCCCCCTGTATACTGACTACAAACGGAATGGCAGACTGTCCGGCAAGCCTGTGTGCTACAATACCCTCAATGCTGAGTTTGTGCGCATGGAAAAGATCAGGCTCGATGTTGCGTTCCCGCAAATCCCGGCCAATCCATTCGGCAACCCGATCCATGCAGTATTTAAGCAAGAAACCCTTTGGGGGCGCGGCATACAGCAATGAGGTTGCATCATCACCAAAACGGATGGCACTTATTCCGATGGCATTGCTTACCCGGTTCAGGGAATAAACCACATGCCTGTAGCCATGGCTGGCTGAAACAAGGTTCTTGATAGCCTGTGTCTTATTTGGAACCGACGGATCCGGATAGTCGGCACTGATATGTACGATTGTGCGCATCACGCTTCTCCTGGTTTGCCCATGTCTGCGGTGTTCAGCATCCTGCCGTCAGATTTTCTCAAAAGCAGGAATGTGGAGCCTACAGTTATCAGCCAGCCGATCAGACAGCTGATAACGGCTCCTGCAGCGCCGAAATTCCAGACAAGCGGGAATGACACGGAAGCTGCCGTGAGGCCCGCAACAATACGTATCGAGTAATACGTGTTTGTTTTGTCGGACGCGTAGGCAAGGGATTCCAGCGGATATAGTAATGCCATCAACACATAGACAGCACCCCAAGGAATGAGCAGATGGGCAAATTCCGCATATTTAGGACCATATACAAGTCGTGAAATATGATCGCCGGCAAGTATGACTGCTGTTGCAAACAGGGCAGCAATGCTTGCGTAAATCAGACACAAGCGGAAGGCTTTTCCTTGCATTGAGCTTGTGTTCTGATAACGCAGACCACCCACTTTGCGCTTGTCAACAATATCCAGCCCCCGCATCAGAACCTGGGAGGGTTGCAGCAGGTTCCGCATCGTGACGAATGCGGCAGCCTGTATCGGGGCCGCATACACGCCAAGCACAAAAAGCGGCACATGGTTGTAGCCGGAAGAGGCGATAACGCCGGCAGTTCCCCAACCTGCATATTTTCTCATCAAGCGCCTTAAAAGGCGGTCGCCGTGAATCCATTCCACGCCGCCGGCGAGAAAGACCAGCAAAACTGCGCTGACCACAGATACCGAGACAAGTACGGACAATATTTTGAGGTATCCGTAAGGCTCATCAAATCCTGTCGAGGCGATATATAAAACGGCAGAAATCTGGAGAAACGCTGGAACAATGACGAATGCCGTTCTGTTCGTTGCAATCAGAAATGCCCGGCCAAATTCAGCCTGCATGTACACAACAACCAGGGCAAGGACGGAAAAGGCAACCAGATTGACATAACCGCTCATGAGCAATTGCGTTGCAAGTGAGCAAAACACGCCAACAAATGACAACATACACCCTGTCGTTATAAAATGTGTTCCAAGCCAGGTATGGGCGAGTTTCTTGTTCCTGATTTTCTTCATCACATTGAGCGGTATGATGATTACATGGCGTTGCATGGCCTGCAGTATCAGCGCCACAGACAGGCCCACACCATAGGCTGCAACCACTTCGGCTGAATGAAAGCGGGCCAGAATGATCGCAAGCACGAAATTCGATGCGGCGAACAGGACCTGATCAAAGACAGGCAACAATCGGGAGAGACCGGATTTCATGGCCAGCCTCCTAAGTAGCATTTATGAGTGCAGATATGATTTTCTCTGCCGCTGTCCCGTCACCATAGGGATTGGAGACTGGCGGATTTGGGGTTTTGACTTTTTGCAAATACGCTTTAACAAAACGAACGATATTGTCGGGATCAGTCCCAACCAGTTTGACAATACCCGCTTCAACCGCTTCCGGCCGTTCAGTGACACTGCGCATCACCAGTATCGGTTTGCCCAGTGACGAGGCCTCTTCCTGAATACCACCTGAATCAGTGAGAATGACAGATGCTTGTTTCATTAGATAAACAAACGAAGCATAGTCCAGCGGCTCAATAAGCTTGATTGAGGGATCGTTCTTGAGGATGCGCTCAACCGGAATTTTCACGTTCGGATTCAAATGGACCGGATAAATGATCATGGTGTCACCACGTTCTGCGATCCGCTTCAAGGCATGACACATGTTTCGGATACCATCACCAAAGTTTTCCCTTCTGTGTCCCGTGACGAGCACAACATGGGGCTTTTCAGTGAGATAGGAAAACCTTGCGGCAAGGTCCGATGACAGCTTCTCGTCCTTGTCAATGATGTCACTCATGTCATTGAAGGCATCAATAACCGTGTTGCCTGTTACAAAAATCCGGTCACTCACAATTCCTTGCCGTTGAAGGTTTTCCTTGGATATGAGTGTCGGTGCGTAACAATGATCGGCAAAGGAATCGATGACAGTCCGGTTCATTTCTTCCGGCCAGGGCTGAGCCATGTTCCAGGTCCGCAAACCCGCTTCCACATGACCAATACGAATACTTTTGTTAAAGGCAGCAATCGCACTGGCCGCAGCAGTTGTGGTGTCTCCATGTACAAGTACCCAGTCAGGCTCTACGGTATCCAGCATCCGGTCCACTTCACGGACAACATTTGAGAACAGCATATTAAGCTGCTGGTTCGGTTCCATTACAGCCAGATCTATATCCGGCTTGATCGCAAAGAGATCGAACACCTGCTGCAGCATTTTTCCATGCTGGCTGGTTGAGCAGACAACTGCATCAATATGATTGCTTGATCTCAGGCTACGTATGACCGGTGCCATCTTTATGGCTTCGGGACGTGTGCCG
>JBCCYR010000022.1:0-15267 GCA_039189355.1 Pseudomonadota bacterium | reverse complement strand
GTTGCCGGAACTGGAATTTGTCACGAGGGTTTTCCCCTTAGTTTGATTTTGATTTGAGCGGATACGATTATGAATACGAAACCGGTAATTTTTGTTTTTGCAGCACTTATCGCCATTGGCCTTGGCGTATACGTCATGTTTGGCGGTTCTGGCAACACGGATCAGGCAATTGCGGGAAATGCCGACACTCATTCCGGTGGAAGCTGTGAACTTTCCGTTGCCCGGGGCAAACAGCTTGACCAGTCCGCAATTGGTGCTGTTGCCGCTTTCCGTCCCGTCGATGAACCACTGGATGTAGGTTACATTTCTTTTGTGGATGGCGCAGGAAATCCCAAAACCCTGGCGGAGTGGCGTGGCCAGACGGTTCTGTTCAATCTCTGGGCTACCTGGTGTCCACCCTGCCGCGAAGAAATGCCGTGGTTCGAAGAACTTCAGGTCAAAAAGGGGAGTGACAAATTCCAGGTCCTTCCGGTTAGCATTGATATTGGCGACTCTTCCAAACCAAAACAGTTTTACGAAGATACCGGCCTGAAAGAACTGCCTTTCATGCACGACAATACGACAGAAGCGTTCCAGAGCCTCAAGAAAAAAGCTGTTGCGCTTGGCATGCCGACAACCCTGCTGGTTGATACAAACGGCTGCGCGTTAGGGGTTCTCAACGGTCCTGCACACTGGAACAGCCCGGATGCTGAAACATTGATTGATGCGGCTCTGGCGCTTCCGGATCTCAGCTAGTTAAATCCAGTTGACTGGCTAACGGTTTACAAATTCTGTCAGGTCCTCTGCGAGGATTTCCCAGACCTTTCGAATCGCAGGATTGTTCCTGATCGTTTGAGGGACCGTTAACCAGACGGGTAGTGTGGGAAGCTTCAAGTCCAGTGGTATTTCTTCAAGATCTGGATTTTCACGCCCCTGTGAGACCTGTCCGATCCCAAGGCCGCAGCCTGCACGGACAAGTTCCCAATACGCAGTCTGGTTGTCACAGCGGACTTTGAAAAATTCCCGGTCGATATCGTATCCGGCTTCCCGAAACCCCAGAACAATCTGTTCGTTTCTGTCGTAGCCGACGAAGTCGTGGTTCAGAAGATCTTCTTTCCGTTCGGGCCGCCCGACCCGGTCGAGATAGTCCTTTCTGCCGAACAGGGCGAGTTCAATGTCGCCGATAAATCTTGTAATCATGTCCAACTGTTCTGGCCGGACCATACGAACGGCAATATCTGCTTCCCGGTAGAGCAGGTTTTCGGTTGTATCTGACGGTACAAGTTCAATTGAAATTTCTGGTGCCTCACGTCTCAAACGCGCGATGATCGGAGGCAAGGCGTGATGTGCCATAAAAACCGAAGACGTGATCCTAACATTGCCGCCGGGAGTGTTGGCAACACCAGTGGCATTCAGTTCCAGCTGAGTTGCAGCATTCCGCATTGCTTTTGCCGGTTCCAGAAGTTCGTAAGCCGCTTGCGTTGGTTCCATGCCTTTTGCGCGTCGCGTGAAAAGGGTGATGCCCAGATTAGTCTCGACTGTTGAAATGTGTCGCCCGACGGTCGGTTGCGTGAGACCGAGTTTTCTTGCTGCAGCGGAAAACGAGCCGGTTTCAGCCACTGCGAGCAAGGTTTGTATATGTGACCATTCGAGCCGAGAGAGGTTTATATCCATACAAAAATGTATATCAAATGTAAGAAATTCAGCAATTTCAAAATTAATATGAATGGATAATTTTAAGCCATGATGTTTAGCTGAGGAGTAAAACATGGCTCAAAAAGTTCTGATACTTGGCGCTTCCGGGCGTTTCGGTCGTAATGCGGAAATTGCTTTCAAAGATGCAGGATGGGACGTTCGTCTCTTCAACCGCAACACAGATGATCTTAAAAAGTCAGCGCTGGATGCCGATGTGATCATCAATTCCTGGAACCCGATTTATGACAAGTGGGAAAGCACCGTGCCGCAGCTGACAGAATCCGCGATTGAAGCTGCTAAAATCAATAACGCGACCGTCATTGTTCCGGGTAACGTGTATGTTTTTGGCTTTGATGCGCCGGAGAAGTTCAGTGAAAAAACCCCATACAATGCAAAAAATCCCCTGGGTCGCATTCGCATTGAAATGGAAGCCGCCTATCGCAAATCAGGGGTGCAAACCATCATTTTGCGTGGTGGTGACTTCATTGACACTTCAGCTTCCGAAAACTGGTTCGACAGGGTGATGATTGCCAAACTTGACAAGGGCAAGTTCATTTATCCCGGAAGTCCGGATTTGCGGCACGCTTGGGCATACCTCCCCGACATGGCAAGGGCCGCCGTTTTGCTCGCCGAAATGCGGGACAAGCTGGCCATGTATGAGGACATTCCGTTTCCCGGTTATACACTAAGCGGCCGGGAACTGGCGAAGGCAGTGGAGGTTGCGCATGGCAAACCGTTAAAGCTGAAACGGTTCAACTGGCTTCCAGTCCGGCTTGTTTCACCATTCTGGAAAGTGGGCAAGCATCTTCTTGAAATGAGTTATCTTTGGTCAAAGCCGCACTATCTGGATGCGGCGAAATTCGACAGGCTTTTACCAGATTTTGAGCATACATCTCCACAGACAGCGGTTGGCAAGGCGGTTTCTGGAGCTTCAGTTTAGATCTTGCGCCATCATGCCCATCAAAGCGGTTCTCGTGATTTCATCCGCAGGGAACATCATTTCGATTTTCAGTTCAGCGATTGTAATGTCTTCAGCGGAACCGAACTGGGCAATGGTTGAGAAGAGTGAAAGTGTCTGATCGCCCATCCGGTATTTTGCCGGGATCAGCGGCGGAAGCGGACCTTCACGGTATGGTGTCCAGTCACCAAGTACCCTGGTCAGTTTTTCAATAGCTTCCCCGAGAACCGGATCCCCACCCAGAAAGGTGTTCTCGGTTCTCAGGCGCATTATCAGATGGTGCACAACTTCCTGCCAGTTCTCCAGCAAACGGCTTATCAGTTCTGTATCCAGCATCAGCTTCAACAGGTTCGGATTTTCGGTGACACCGGCAACGGTCAATAACAAGCCGGCTGCCTTGTTGGCGCTGATGACATTCCAGTGGCGGTCGAGTGCAAAAGCAGGGAACGGATCGTGGCGCTCAAGTGTCCATTCAACAGCCTTGCGGACGTCTGTCATATCGTCTTCTTCGAGACTGCGCTGGCGATAGGGGGATGAGAAACCAGCCGCATTTAGTAGCGTATTGCGTGCGTTACGGGGAATCTCAAGCGTTTCACACAAATGCATGACCATCGGCCTGCTGGGACGGGAACGCCCCGTTTCTAGAAACGAGATATGTCTTGCTGAAACATTTGCAGCAAGACCAAGATCAAGCTGGCTCATGCGGCGCTGGTTGCGCCAGTCTTTCAGGGTGCTGCCAAAACTGTTCTGCATTTTGTTTTCCTTTGATGACCGGATCATAAAGCAAGTTTTCGGTAATACACTTACCCGTGAAGTAATTGAGACGGTTTACCGTGCAGCCTATCCCGATGACATCGCTAACAGGAAGGAATTGAAAGATGTCTCAGGATAACACTGTCTTCTGGCTGAAACTTGGTTCGGGATTGGTTATCGCGTTCGGATTGCTCGGAATTCCGGGTTCATTAATGCCCGCAACCGGAGTGAACGGTCTTTTCGTCGATCTCGCCTTTTGGCCGCTTGATCGCAGTTCCGGTTCGAATGTGCCGGAAGCCCGTCTTCTTTGGGCAATAAGTGGCGGTATCCTTGCCGGATGGGGTCTGATGATGTGGTTGCTGGCAAGCAGGCTCTACTCTAAAGAGCCGGAGCTGGTTCGAACCATTATTTTGACAAGCATCGGGACGTGGTTCGTCATCGACAGTACGGGTTCGGTTCTTGCGGGAGCCCCCATGAATGTAGTCTACAATCTGGGTTTTCTGTTTCTGTTTGTCGTGCCGTTATGGCGCAAGAAAGAAACCATTACCGCGTAAACAAAAACCGCGCCGGAGACATCCGGCGCGGTTTGAAATCTCAACTGGTTTGAAGCTTAAAGTGCTGATTCAAATTCCGGCAGAACGTCAAAGAGGTCTGCAACCAGTCCGTAATCGGAAACCTGGAAGATCGGAGCTTCTTCATCCTTGTTGATGGCAACGATAACCTTTGAGTCTTTCATGCCTGCAAGGTGCTGGATCGCACCGGAAATGCCGCAAGCGATGTAAAGGTCAGGTGCCACAACCTTACCGGTCTGACCAACCTGCCAGTCGTTTGGTGCATAGCCTGCATCAACCGCAGCACGAGAAGCACCAACAGCGGCGCCCAGCTTGTCTGCAACCGGAAGAATGGTTTCCTGGAACTTGTCGGAAGAACCAAGTGCACGGCCGCCGGAAATGATGATTTTGGCGGATGTGAGTTCGGGACGATCGCTCTCGACGATTTTCTCGCCTTCAAACTTGGAAAGGCCAGGGTCTGCTGCAGCAGAGACGCTTTCTACAGAGGCTGAACCGCCTTGTTCCGTCGATGCAAAGCCAGCCGTACGGACAGTGATGACCTTTTTGGCATCTGTTGCCTGAACGGTCTGCAGGGCGTTGCCAGCGTAAATCGGGCGCTCAAACGTGTCTGCGGAATGAACAGCCGTAATGTCTGAAACCTGCATTACGTCCAGAAGAGCGGCCACGCGTGGCATGACGTTTTTGCCGGATGTGGTGGCAGCGGAAACGATGTTGTCATAGTCACCGGCCATGCCAACGATCAGGTCTGCGGTTGGTTCTGCCAGCTGATATTCGTAAATGTCAGCATCTGCAACGAGTACCTTTGCAACGCCAGAAAGTTTAGCCGCTTCCTGTGCTGCAGCGTCACAGCCCTTGCCCGCCACGAGCACATGAATGTCGCCACCAATTTCGGTTGCTGCAGTCAGTGCCTTAGCGGTCTGATCGCTCAGGGAAGCATTGTCATGATCTGCGATAAGTAGAGTAGCCATGTCTTTTTCTCCTTACTTGAGCACGCCGGCTTCGTTTTTGAGTTTGTCGACAAGTTCACCAACGGAGCCGAGGATGACACCGGCTTGACGGGCAGGTGGCTCGGTTGTGTTGGTAACCTTCAGACGCGGAGCGGTATCAACGCCGTAGTCTGCCGGTGATTTTTCATCGAGAGGCTTTTTCTTGGCCTTCATGATGTTTGGCAGGGATGCATAGCGTGGCTCGTTCAGGCGAAGGTCGGTTGTCACGATGGTTGGCATCTTGACTTCGATAGTCTGAAGGCCACCGTCAACCTCGCGGGTAACGCTTGCGACATCGCCCTTGATTTCCATCGAGTTTGCAAATGTTGCTTGGGACCATCCGAGCAGGGCAGAAAGCATCTGGCCTGTCTGGTTGCTGTCGTCGTCAATTGCCTGTTTGCCGAGGATTACAAGACCGGGCTGCTCTTCCTCAACAATGCCCTTGAGGATTTTTGCAACAGCGAGCGGTTCAACCAGATCATCCGTTTTGACCAGAATGCCGCGGTCAGCACCCATTGCGAGGGCTGTACGGATGGTTTCCTGGGACTGTTGCGGGCCGACAGAAACCGCGATGATTTCTTCTGCCTGTCCTGCTTCTTTCAAGCGAATTGCCTGTTCAACGGAGATTTCGTCAAACGGATTCATGGACATCTTGACGTTTGCAAGTTCCACACCTGAACCATCTGACTTGACCCGGATTTTGACGTTGTAATCAACAACGCGTTTGACGGGGACAACAATTTTCATGTCATAACCTTTCGGTGTCTGTTTGCATTTCTAATGAAATGGGTGAATTTTGCCAAATATGAAATTTTGGCTGGAAATTTCATGCCTGATTGCGTATCGGTCTGCGACGTTTACGTCAAGCATATATAAAGAGTCCATACCTTTTGCGATGTTATGAAGCACATAGTGCTCTGATCCGGGTAATATCTAATCACTTCCGCGTCCCCACTTGTGAGGACTTTCTACAGGATTATTCCTTTCTTTTTCCTGGATGCCACCCGTCACTGGCACCGAAGTACCTGATTTGGGCAAATCACGGTCGAAAAGGGGAACGTCCCGCCGTTTGAAAAAGGGAACAAGCAGAACTCCTGCTAGGATGCCGCCAATATGGGCAGCCCAAGAGACGTCAAAGCTTTCAACGGTTACGTAATTGTAGACCTGAAATGCGATCCACGCTCCCAAAACCCACATCGCTGAGAGGCGTAACGGAATCCGGCCCAGAACAAGAACCCAGACTTTTACCTTTGGATGCAACATCAGATAGGCGCCGACAATGCCCGAAGCTGCGCCTGATGCGCCGATAAGAGGTGCTTCCGAGTTCGGAATTGTCAGGTTATGTGCAAATGCACCTGCTGCAGCACAAACAAGATAAAAAACCAGATATTTCAGGTGTCCCATAGCATCCTCGACATTGTCGCCAAAGACCCAGAGAAAAAGCATGTTCCCCGCCAAATGCATGAACCCGCCGTGCAGGAAAGCATAAGTCACATAGCTTGCGGTTTCGGGCAGTACAATCAAGTCAGGAGGAAGGTCTGCAACATCGTTGATAACTGCCGGAACAAACCCGTAGGAATAATAATACGCGTTTGCTTGTGAAACGTCTGTGATTTGGGGTGTGGCCGTGATGACCCAGATGATGATGTTCAACGCAATCAGGATGAGGGTCACATATTGCAGGCGGATGTTTTTGAGGGCATTAGCGTCATGCAATGGTATGAACATGGTTTTACCCTCCTTTGCGCTTGAAGATCAGCGGTTCTGGCCCGGCACCCAGAGCACATCAGCCTTGCCCATTTCATTGGCAGCACGTGCGGCAACAAAAAGATAGTCGGAAATCCGGTTCATGTAGAGGCCACAGGTCTTGCTGACATTTTCTTCCCTGATTTGCGACAGTTCAACGATCAGCCTCTCGGCGCGCCTCGCCACGGTTCTCGCAAGATGCAGATTTGCAGCCAGTGCAGAGCCTCCCGGCAGAACAAATGACCGCAAGGGTTCGAGCTTCTCGGTGAACGCATCAATCTCCTTCTCAATCCGCTCAACCTGTGCATTGGTAATCCGCAAGGGTTCATATTCCAGTGGCTTGCCGTCATCGGGGGTAGCAAGGTCCGCACCAAGATCAAAGAGATCATTCTGGATTCGGGCAAGTGCTTCGTCCATTTCAGGAAAATTCTTCACATGGAGTCGCGCCATTCCGATGCAGGCGTTTGTCTCGTCCACTGTTCCGTAAGATTCTACACGCAAGTCGTATTTCTTGCGCCGTTCACCATTGCCGAGGCCCGTGGTGCCATCGTCGCCCGTTTTTGTATAAATCTTGTTCAACACAACCATCTGCAGGCTCCTATTGGGTCGAGAAATAAAGGGTAGTCATAACCAGTATGACTGCAACAAACTGTACCAGAATCCGCAACCGCATCAGTTTTTGCGAACGGCTGGGCGTTCCCCCACGCGCCATGTTCCACAGTCCAAGTCCGAGAACCACGGCCACCGCAGCCATTCCGATGAGTGAAATGTAAATCAGCATTTATCCCCCGACATCAAGTCCTGTTTCCCTTTATAGGGCACAAGCTCTTTTTGGACATGCGCCAATTTGAATAGTCTGGACAAGCATCAACTTCCTTTCAGAATGATCCGGTCGACGACCCGGGTTGGCATTATCCTGCGTATCACGTTCATGAGATGTGTTGGAACCGTTACTGCATAATGCGGTTTGGGTCTGCGTGCATTGAGTGCATGATCAAGTTTTTTGTATACTGCTTCTGGCGGAAGTCTGAAACGGTTTACCCCGCCAGCTTCATTAAGCCGTTTGAGTTCTTTTTTATAAACAACCCGGTTTGCAGAATTTTCCATGTCGATGTTTTCAAGGAAACTTGCCAGTGCATGTTCCGTAAACCGTGTCTTTATCGGACCAGGTTCGATCAGGGAAACGTGGATTCCAGCGTCTGCCAATTCAAGGCGCAAAGTGGATGCGAGTCCTTCGATTGCGTATTTCGATGCATTGTAGGCGCCGCGCCACGGGGATGGAACCCAACCGAGAATGGAAGAGCAGTAGACAATCCGGCCATGCCCCTGCTTGCGCATTACCGGAATGCACAGGTTGGTCAGTTCGTGCCAGCCGAAAAAGTTTGCCTCAAACTGTTTGCGCAGGACATCTGTGGAAAGGTCTTCCACAGCTCCGGGTTGACCATATGCCCCGTTGTTGAAGAGTGCATCGAGTTTGCCTCCGGTATTGGCAAGCACTGAATTTACGGTTTCATGTATGGATAAAGCGTCAGTATAATCAAGGCGATAGGCGCTAACCCCCATTTTCTTCAGCATATCGATATCACGGTCTGCGCGGGCAGTCGCATGGACATCCCATCCTGCCTTGTGAAGCTGTTCGGCGCAGCATTTTCCGATACCGGAAGAGCAGCCGGTGATTAAAATCGAACGCATTTCATTTACCTAACGTTAGCGTTTAATGAAGATAATGTAAGAAACTCTCAGACATCCGATACTGTTTCGAGCATTGGAGCAAGATTATGCTTTGGGAAATGTCAACAAATGAATGGCTGATGTCATTCGCTTTTTTCAGTTCGATTACATACCTCTGTGGCTATTTTATTGACAATATCCTCAGTTCGGCTGGTTTTGGCACATTCGGAAACTGGCTTCTGACACTGGGTGGCGTTTATTCCGGCATTCTTGCACTGAACATGTACGGATATGAAATGCACTGGTATCCGCTGATTACGCTGTCCGCCATCGTAGGAGCGGCAGCCGGTACACTGATTATCATGTGCGGGCTGAAGCGGGTTCTCTCATTTTAGAAATCAGGCTTTATTCAAAGCCAATCATTTTCAGAATTTGCTCTTTGGAAGTGCCTGATTGCCTGAGTTGGCGAAGGCTAGTGTCCCTGTCCGATTTTGAAAGCTTTTTGCCCGTCTTATCCAGAACGAGTTCATGATGATGATACAAGGGTGCGCTTAGTCCCAACAGTTCCTGTAGCAAGCGGTGAACGGATGTTGAATGGTAGAGGTCCTGTCCCCGAACAATGTGTGTAATGTTTTGTTTTGCATCATCGACTATGCAGGAAAGATGATAGCTTGTGGGTGTATCCCGCCGGGCAAGGATTACGTCTCCCCAGACCAGAGGATCAGCAGGTATTGAGCGGGTGTTGTTGGGCGAAACACCAATTGTTTCTTCCCAGCTCAAGTTGCCTCTTTGCTGCTCAACTGTTTTCGCCATATCAAGACGGATTACGTGATGCCCAAATGTTTCATTCAAAGGTTTTCTAGCGGATTGTGATTGCTGACGTTCGGTCCCGGGGTACAGCAGGGTGCCATCCGGATCACGCGGCCAGGGTGTTCCTGAAACCTCAAGTTCGGCGACGCGTTGTTTGATTTCACTCCGGCTCATGGAAGAAGCATAAATCAGTTCCATTTGCTCAAGCTGAAACAATGCTTCGCGATAATCATCAAAGTGTTCTGACTGCCGTCGCGGTAGTTCATCCCATTCAAAACCGATCCACTCCAGATCCTCAAACATCTGTTTTTCGAGTTGTGGTGTACAGCGGACTGTATCAATGTCTTCAATGCGCAACAGCATCTTGCCATCTGATGCCCGGGCAATTTTCAGGTTCAATAATGCGGAATAGGCATGTCCGAGATGCAGTTCTCCATTCGGGCTGGGTGCAAAACGGAAAACGGATTGCGGTTCGGTCATTACACAAAACTCTGCGGATCAATGTCGGTTTGCACGCGGATATTGCCTGTGGGCTTAGGAGCAGTGCCATACCAGCCGCGAAGCCAGTCCTGAAGGGCGAAGTTTCTTGGAGCGTGCACCAACAGGCGAAAACGGTATCTCCCTCTTATCTGCGCCAAGGGTGCTTCTGCCGGGCCCAGCACCCGTGCTAGGTCGGAAGCCGGACAGGCGAGGCGCAAGGCTCGTGCGTATCGTTCCGTTTCCCGCCGGTCCTTGCCGGAAATGATAATGGATGCCAAACGGCCGAAAGGCGGCAAAGAAGTAAGTTTGCGTGCATCTATTTCCCGTTGGTAAAAGGCCTTGGGATCTCCTGCAATGATCGAAGAAATAACCGGATGATCCGGTTGATAGCTCTGCAGCAGACCAAGGCTTTCACCGCCTGCACGTCCTGCCCGGCCCGTTACTTGATGTAGCAATTGAAACGTCCGCTCTGCGGCGCGGGGGTCACCGTTGGAGAGGCCAAGGTCTGCATCAACCACACCGACCATTTTCATCAGGGGAAAATTGTGGCCTTTCGCAACGAGTTGCGTGCCGATTACAATATCTGCGTCGCCCTTGGCAATTGCCTCGAGTTCCACGCGCATGCGTTTCACGCCACCTGCCATGTCTGATGAAAGTACGTAGGTCCGGGCATCGGGGAACAATTCCAGTATTTCCTCGCCGAGCCTTTCGACACCGGGGCCGCAGGCAACAAGATGGTCCAGTGTCCCGCATTTGGGGCAAGCTTCCGGAACCGGTTCGGAGTAGCCGCAATGGTGGCACTGCAATGTCTTGCGGAAACGGTGTTCCACCAGCCATGCAGAACAGTTGCTGCATTTAAATCGGTGCCCGCAAGCTCGACACAACGTGAGTGGCGCATAACCGCGGCGGTTCAGGAACAGCAATGCCTGCTGTTTGTTGGAAATGGTTTCCCGGATCGCGTCGGTCATGACCGGAGACAGGAACTTGCCGCGCGGTGGCGGGTTCTTGCGCATGTCGATGGCCTCCAATTCCGGCAAAACCGCCTCGCCATAGCGATTTTCAAGGGTCACATGATCGTAACGATCAAGCTGTGCGTTTACCTGGCTTTCGATGGAGGGCGTTGCTGAACACAAGATCACCGGGCACTTCTCAATCTGGCCTCGTACGACAGCCATGTCACGTGCATTGTAGAAAACGCGGTCTTCCTGCTTGTAAGCCTGATCGTGCTCTTCATCGACGACAATGAGCCCGAGATCATCGAACGGCAAGTAAAGAGCGGAGCGGGCTCCAGCTACAACCCGCAACTGCCCGGTTGCAATCTGCCGCCAGGTTTTCTCACGCGCTCTGGGTGCCAATTCCGAATGCCATTCAGCCGGGCGAGCGCCAAAGCGGTTTTCAAACCGTTCAAGGAAAGAGGCAGTCAGGGCGATTTCCGGCAACAGGACCAATGCCTGCTTTCCCTGTTCTATGCATTCGGCAATCGCTTCAAAATAGACTTCTGTTTTACCGGAACCGGTGACGCCTTCGAGGAGCGTAACACTCACGTCTTTTGCGCGAACTGCATCGCACAATGCTTCCGCCTTGCCTGATTGATTTGGTGTCAACTCGGTCGTACCGTAATCGGGTTGTGGTTTTGCCTGCAACGGTCTGGCAGGTATCAAAACCGGTTCCAGAACGTTTTGTTTTGCCAATCCGTCCACAACAGATGGCGTTACACCTGCTGCATGAGAAAGGCCCGATTTGGTCCAGGCCAATCCCTGCTCTGCAAATTCCATGACCTGTTGCCGTGCGCTTGTCAGCCGGTCAGGTTGGGAGCCTGTGAACTGCAGCCCTTCCATCGGTGTTTCGGGGTCAAGTGCTGCCGGCACCCGCAGCACCATTTTCAGAACCATGCCGGGCGGGCTTAGCGTGTAGCCCGCGACCCATTCCACAAACCTGCGCATTTCTTCGCCAAGAGGCGGACAGTCAAACTTCGAGATGATGCTTCTGAGCTTTTTCGGATCGACCGTATTATCACGTGCGTTCCAGACAACCGCAGCGACTTCGCGGCTGCCAAGCGGTACTTGCACATAGTCTCCCGGCTGGACGCTCATGCTGTCTGGTACGGCATAGCTGTAAGGCCCGTCTGTCGGGATCGGCAGCAATACGGAAACTGTTTTCTGACCAGTCAAAATTCACTTTCAAAACATTTGAATAAAGAGTCGTTTCTGCGTATGGGATAGGATGAAACAGGCGCGAACAAAAGGGCAGAGCGACGATGAAATTCTTTGTGGATACAGCCGATGTGGATGAAATCCGGGAACTGGCCGATACAGGTCTCCTCGACGGGGTGACAACCAACCCCTCCCTGATCCTGAAATCAGGCCGTGATATCATTGAAGTCACAAAGGAAATCTGCTCAATCGTCGATGGTCCGGTGTCTGCCGAGGTAACCGCCACAGATTACGAAGGCATGATTTCAGAAGCTGCGGTTCTCTCCAAAATTGCCGACAATATCTGCATCAAGCTGCCCTTGACCATGGACGGGTTGAAAGCCTGCAAGAAGCTTACGTCCGAAGGTCACCAGACAAACGTAACGCTCTGCTTTTCCGCAAATCAGGCGCTCCTCGCTGCAAAGGCCGGTGCCACATTCATCTCGCCGTTTATTGGTCGTCTGGATGACATGGGTATCGACGGGATGGAGCTTATTGAGGATATCCGCACCATCTATGACAATTACGGCTTCAAGACGCAAATCCTTGCCGCGTCCATCCGCACTGTCAATCACGTTAAGGATTCAGCCCTTGCAGGCGCTGACGTGGCAACCATCCCGCCTTCAACGCTGAAAGCACTGGTCAAACACCCGCTAACGGACAAGGGCCTCGATGCTTTCCTCGCGGATTGGGCGAAGACGGGTCAGAAGATCGGGTGAGGATTGGTATCCCGTAACAGTGTTGCTGATTGCCCCACCCGATTGCAGGGCAATCATGCACAATCGGTTAGAAAGGTTTGCTTATACCCAACCTGACGGTATGAAAACTTAGATCGACATTGTGGATGATGTTTTGGGGCGGCATAGCTAAACCAGGTCCGCCGGCATTTATTGTCTGGAAACTCTCGTCGCCAAGGTCTGTATACAAATACTCAAATTTGAACCTGTATCCGTTATCAGGCTCAACTTCGAACCCCCCACCTAACGTATAACCAATATCAAATTCTGCACCGCCTGAGTGGCATCGTTGTAGTCCCCCACCAACGGCTGGGCAACCATCTATGAAAGCCCAATCAAGATTACGATTAAAATCGACATTGGCGAATGCCAAACCGCCCGTAGCGAACCAAAGCACATTGTCCCTTGCCATGCCGAGCCTGCCGCGGAGGGTTCCAAAAAAATCCATCTCAAAGGAGTCGGTAGTACGTCCGGCGGTTAAACCCATAGGTGTATTGGCAATTCCCGTGTCATCGACATCGGCATAATTTACGTCACCCTCAATTCCGTAAACGATGTTGCCTCTCTGACGATTAACGCCTCCGTAAAGCCCAATTGTAAAGCCGTTAGGGTCTACATCTGTGCTTCCTACGGCGTTGGCGGTGGCGATAGCCGCTGCAATAATTGCATTTCCCGGAACAGACAGGCTATTATCACTATCAATGTCAACGTAACCTGCTTGTACCCCCAAGTAATAGCCGGACCAGTCAGTCCCGCTTGTATTAATCTCTGCATCATCCGCAATGGCTGACGTAATGGACATCAGCGTGATCGCTGAAGTAACAAGAAACTTTTTCATTTTGCCTCACCCTGAGTGTAATATTTTTTATTTTTTGAGTAATAATGTCTGAAAGACATCAGCTAATTTTATTTTTAGCTGCCAAGTATAGTCAATAAATCCACGTACTTTCATTTTGAAAATTTTACAGTATTTGGCGGAATCAAAGTCAGATAAAGTTCATTAAATACAAAGTATTATGATATGTGCTTGCGTGCGTAGGCCTTGTGTCCACTTTCATTTTGAAAGGTGTCTTTTATTTTTGTTTTAAATTGAAAAAAATGATCTAATTGACAGCATGTTGTTGCCTTGCAAGGTGATGACTACTTTTTGCAGAACACGGTGTCGGGTTGGGGACGAGGGCATGGAAAAAGACGAAGCGGAGAGTGACAAGAAGACACTGATTTTGGATGCGGCAACAATAGTGTTGACGCAAAAGGGTCTGCAGTCGTTTTCGTTTGAATCAGTTGCCAACGAGGCCGGACTCTCCCGCCAGCTCATTCGCCATTATTTCGCAAATACCGAGGAGTTGATCACTGAGCTGTGTGATTATTTAACCAAAGGCTATCAGGACGTTCTGGTAACAGGGATTGTTGAGGTCTCACAGGTCGAACGTTTAAATTTCTTTTTGGATTTTTTCTTTGGCGTGGATGAAGATCATCCGATGCCAGATAACCTTGAGGCATATGACGGATTATTCGCATATGCTGTTGGTTCCAGTTCTGTCAAAAAACGATTGTGGGCAAAATATGAAACGCTTGGCCAAGTAATGAAACATGAGTTAGCTATTGCGCATCCGCAACTTTCCGGACCTGCAACGGAAGAGTTATCATTTATGTTTGTCTCTATGATGCACGCGCATTGGAGCTATGTTGCTACTTTGGGATATTCGACCGAGCACAATCGATTGGCCCGAAAGGCATTTGACCGGCTGATTGAATCTTATGTCAGGGAATCGCCTACCGCTCCATCAATGGAAGGTCCATGGTCCCGCGATAGATAATATGCTTCGAAAGCTGGTTTAGTCATCCGAAAACAACACCTTCACCATTCCCTAACCCTATCGCCCTAGTCTGGTCACATGGCCAGAAATACCGACACGGAAGCGTTTCTCATTTATTGCTCGCCGAAGCTGGTGAAAGAGCAGCAGGCATGGCTGTCATGGCTTGCCAATGAAAAACGCATGTCGACTAAGACGTTGGATGCTTACGAGCGCGATGTCCGGCAATTTTTGCAATACCTGACCGGACATGTGGGAAAGCCTGCGGATATTGGTGATCTGGCACATCTCAAACCACTGGACATGCGCGGCTTTTTGGCGAGGCGGCGCGAAAGCGGAGCAGGGGCACGGACGCTCGGACGCGGGCTGGCAGGCATACGGTCTTTTGTGAAATTTCTTGAAAAGAAAGGGCTTGCCAATTCCGCCGGGCTTTCAGCGACACGGTCTCCCAAACAGCCGAAAACCCTGCCGAAAGCCCTTCAGGCTTCAAAAGCTGTTAGGTTGACGGAAGCGTCCGAGCATCTGACGGAAGAGCCCTGGATCGCTGCACGGGATGCGGCGGTCATGATGTTGCTCTATGGTTGCGGACTGAGGATCGGTGAGGCGCTTGCATTGACGCAGACGGATATCGCTTCAGCCAAATTCGGCAGCTTGCGTGTAACCGGTAAAGGTGGCGTGACCCGGCTGGTCCCGGTTCTGCCTCAAGTTGTCGAAGCGGTTGAAGCTTATATCAGGATTTGCCCTTATGTTGTTGAGGTGGGCGAGCCTTTACTCCGCGGTGCCAAGGGTGGTGTGCTGCAACCCGCCATTGTCCAGAAAACCATGCGCAAACTTCGTTCAGCGCTCGGTCTTCCCGAAACCGCAACCCCGC
>JBCCYR010000021.1:0-15413 GCA_039189355.1 Pseudomonadota bacterium | reverse complement strand
GGGGGCAGGTGCATTCGTGATGGTTGAACTCACGCGTGTCCCTTACACCCAAATCATGGCTGCCGCTTTTCTGCCGGCGGTACTTTACTTCTTTGCAGTGTGGATAGGCATAAACGCATATGCCCGGCATCATGATCTGGCTGGTATTGCAGATGAGGACCGGCCGACAGCAAAAAGCGTTGTGATAACGTCGGCTTTTTTCCTGGTGCCATTTCTGGTGCTTTTGTATGGGATGTTTATCGCGGGTTACACGCCGCAATATGCAGCCTGCATGGCAATCATCACGGGTTTTGTCATGCTGTTTTTCAATGCAAAAGGGACCTTCGACAAACGGCAAATTCTATTGCGGCTGGAAAGTGCATTTCTGAACGCGGCACGTCAGGTTTCGGTCATTGCCTCAATCATCATTTGTGCGTCCATCATTATTGGTGTCTTGTCGATCACAGGCCTGGGCGTGAAGATCACTTCGCTGATTTTGTCCGGTTCTGGAGGCTTGCTATGGCCTTCGCTCCTTTTAACCGCTCTGGCATGTCTGATCCTTGGAATGGAAGTCCCGACGACCGCAGCATATGTCATCTGTGTTTCGGTAGCGGGTCCAGCACTCGTTCAGCTTGGGCTTGAACCATTGCAAGCCCATTTGTTTGTGTTCTGGTTTGCATTGTTGTCAACCATAACGCCGCCAGTCTGCGGTGCGGTTTTCATTGCTGCAGGCATGATCGGAGAGAATTGGCTTAAAGTGGCTATGACCGCAATGGCGCTTGGCGTCGGGCTTTACATTATCCCGCTTGCCATGATTGCCAATCCGGCAATGATTGCACTATCGAATACACCGATGGTGGCTTTTCTCGCCACCGTTAAAACCGGCATCGGCCTTGCTCTCATTTCGTATGGCCTGATTGGATACAGCAAACCTGCCCCCAAGGTGGTGGCGATTACGGTCGGTTTGCTGGCTGTCTTTGTCAAAGTAGATGCATTCTGAAGAAGCAACTTTGGAAACGAACCAGACAAAACGCTGAAGCGCACACTCAGCTCAACTGCCTGCCAAGCATTTGCTTTGATTAATCCCGGCGCTGGAAAAAGATCATGATCAATGCAAGGGCGGTTGAACCCAGCATGACCATCAATGACACGGCATTCAGGAGTGGTGTCGAGCCCTCTTTCAAACGGTCAAACATGGCAATCGTCAATGGTGCATCTGATCCGACAAGCATCAGGGTTGTGTTAAAATTTTCGAAGCTCATCAGAAAACCAACAACAAACGCACCGATTAATGCCGGCATCAGAAACGGGATCGTTATGGTGCGTATTGCAGTCAGCCGGTCTGCTCCGAGGTTTAAAGCAGCCTCTTCCAATGTGCGATCAAATTTTTGAAGACGCGCAGAAATAACAAGCGTGGCAATCGTTGTAATGAAGGAGAATTGCCCAAGTATCACAAGCAGGGTTCCGGGACGAAGCAATTCGATGTCCCATTCCAACGTGTCCCAGGCATAATTTGCCAGTGAGCTTGAAAACACAAGGATTGATATACCAAGGACAATTCCTGGTATGACCAGCGGCAGAAGCATCAGTACATAAAGAACACTCCGCCCGCGGAATTCGTACCGGTTGAAAAGAAACGCATTGGCGGTTCCAACCATCACCGAGAGAATTGACACGAAAAATCCGATATAGGCTGATGTTCCGATTGCCCGCAGGATGGAACGTTCGTGGAATACACCTATCATTGGTCTTTCAGAACCAAAAAACCAGTTCCAGGTAAAGCCGTCCCAAGGCAGGGACGGGAATTGACTGTCGTTGAACGCAAACACTGCAACGACCAGCAAGGGCAATGCCAGATAGGCGAAGAACAGGAATACATATGAATTGTATACAATGCGGAAAAAGCGGGGCTGTGGAATGCTCTGGATCATTTTAGCTGCCCATCGTCTTTTCTAGGGTTTGCTCGGTCAGCCGCAACATGATCCATACAATGAATGAGGACAGGACCAGAAGCATAATCCCGAACGCTGCTCCCAGTTCCCAGTTAAAGCGCACGATGAATTGCGAATAGATCAGCTCCGTAAACCATAAACTGTCCTTGCCGCCCAGCATGATCGGGGTGAGGTAATTGCCGAGGCTCAACATGAAAACAACAATGCAGCCGGAGACTATTCCCGGAACCGCATGCGGTATGATGATCTCCCAAAAAACACTTAGTGCATTCCCACCGAGGTCATAGCCTGCTTCCACCACTGCATCATCCAGGCTTTCAAGCGTTGTGATCAGCGGCACGACCATGAAAAGCATTGAAGTGTAAACCAGACCGGTCATGATGGCGACGTCGTTGTAAAGCATCTCTACAGGTCCGCTTGCCAAGCCAAGATATTGGAGGACATTCGAAAAAACACCGGTTTCACGCAGTAAAATCATCCAGCCGAATGTACGTACAAGCTCTGATACCCAGAACGGTAAAAGGCACAATAAAAACAGAACCGATTGCGTACGGCCCTTGGCGATTTTGGCGATGTAATATGAAACCGGAAAAGCGATTATCAGGGTAATGACAGTCGCAATAATCGAAAACGTTGCCGTGCGGAAAAATGTCCAGAGATAGAGGGGTTCACCAAAGAAAACCAGATATTGGGCAGGGCTAAATTCATAACGGCCAACACCAACACGTTCTCTTAGTGAAACCAGCAAGATATCGACATGCGGAATTATAATCAGAAGAGACAGCCATAGCAGCAATGGGGTTAGCAAGAGGAAGAAGCCAAGGCGATGTTCAGAACGCATGCCTAGCTTCCAGACCTAAAACAATTGTTCTGATCAAAAGACCAGCCAATATGCACATCCATGCCTTTGGTCAGATCATGGAACTCTCCTGACTGCGGTAACCTGACCTCAATATCCTGATCATGTTCCTTGCTTTTTACGAGCACGACACTGTCTGCACCATTGAACAGAATATCGCTCACACTGCCACAAATTGTTGTATCAAATTCACCCAGCTCCTTGGCAGTCTTTGAGAGCTTGATCGCTTCTGGGCGTACAAACATGGACACCACATCCCCTTTAGAGAGCGTGTGATCATTAGAAACTGCCTTTGAGTGCATTCCGCTTTCAGTAACGACTTCAAGGGTGCCACCGGAAGCAGTTTGGACCTTCCCGGCCCACCGGTTTGCCTCGCCTACGAAACCTGCAACAAAACTTGTTTTCGGTTTGTTATAAAGTTCCTGTGCCGTGCCGATCTGTTCAAATTTGCCATTGTTCATCACTGCAATCTTGTCGGACATCACAAGCGCTTCGGATTGATCGTGGGTAATGTAAACAAAGGTCGTATCAAATTCTGACTGGAGTTTTTTGAGCTCGACTTTCATGCGCTCCCGCAATTTCAGGTCAAGCGCTCCAAGTGGCTCGTCAAGCAGCAGAACATCAGGCTCTAGCACCATGCAGCGGGCAATCGCCACGCGCTGTTTCTGGCCACCGGAAAGTTCATTGATCTTCCGGTTCTCAATGTCTGGCAAACCGATGCGTTCCAGCGCTTCTCCCACTTTTTTCCTGATTTGCGTTTTGGGCAATCCGATACGGCGCAAGCCATAACCGATATTGTCGGAAACGTTCATCGTCGGGAAAAGTGCCAGGTGCTGGAAAACCATATTTACCGGGCGTTTGTTTGGTGGCACATCCAAAACGCTGTTGCCCTTGATCAGGATGTCACCTGTTGTAGGCTCCAGAAATCCCGCAATCATCCGCATGATGGTGGTTTTGCCGCAGCCTGATGGCCCCAATATCGAGAAGAAAGATCCTGCCGGCACCTCAAACGAAACGTCATCAACCGCTAAGGTCTCACCAAAGCGCTTGACCAGGGCTTTGCATTCAAGATCTGAAGTCATGAAAGTTCTGCTTTGGACAAATGGAAATGCAGCGCCTGGTTTTCAGGCGCTGCAAACATTGATGTCATGCTTATTGAGCTGCCTTGACGCGATCAAGCACGCCACCTTCAATAGCTTCGAGACCGGCAGGCACCGGTGGGTACCACTTGATATTATCAATCGCTTCCTGCGGGAAACTGGCCTGGAATTTTGCTTTCAGATCAGCTGAAGCAAACTCATCTGCACCTTTGGATGCTGTGAAATTCCCTGCAGCTTCGGTGATCAACGCAGCTATTTTAGGTTGCATTACAAAGTTGATCCAATCATAGGCTGCATCGTCCGCTTTACCTTTTGCCGGCAGCACAAACGTGTCTATCCAGCCAAGCGCACCCGATTTTGGTGCAACAAATGTTACATCCGGCTTGTCGGCATTGACTTTCCATCCGCCGGTATCCCAAGCCATTGAAGCAACGACTTCGCCTGAACGTATAAGCCCCATAAGCTCATCACCGCCACCCCAATAGGTTTTAACATTTGGTTTGCAGTCAATCAGTTTTGCTTCAACCTTTTTCATCATGTCTTCATAGGCAGCAGCATCGCCATATGCCGAAAACGGATCCATGCCCATGGAGAAAGCAAATCCTATCAAGGTTGGACGTTTGAGACGGTAAGACACTTTCCCGGCAACATCACTGCTACACAGGTCAGTATAGTCCTGCACGCTGCCAGCCTGCTTCGTATCGATTACGAGACCGCTGGTTCCCCATACATGTGGCACACCATAGACTTCGCCTTCCACGGTGGTGTTACCCTTGGTTGCTTCAAGCATGGACCCAATGAATTGATCTGACTTGATTTTTGAAAGATCAATTGGCTTGTAAATGCCAAATTCCGCCTGTGGACCCGCAATGCGGTCCTGGCTTGGCTGCGCAAGATCAAACCCACCACCACCAGTGGCACGAAGCTTGGCGATCATTTCCTCATTGTTTGATTTGGTTACTTCAACAGTATGGCCTGTTTCCTTTTCAAACATTTCGACAACGTTTTCCGGAGCATACCCACCCCAAGTCAGCAGCCTCAACGTTTCCGCACTTGCCGTTTGTGTTCCCAGAGCCATCATCATGACCAAAGTTGATGCTGTGAGTTTCAGTTTGTTGAGTTTCATTGGGGTCTCCATATTGGTTGTAACAGCTTGATTTTCTTCTTGTTGAACAGATTGCTCATGAAGCTGTTAATCAGCCAAACGTCACAGATGTGTGACAGTGAAGAATGCAGAAAAACAAGCTTCACCATTTTGCCTGAGCAACTACTCAACCAGCCGCAACCAAATGGAACCACAGAAAACACCTTGTCACAAGATTTTTATAATTTTCGTTTTGGAGTGGCATTGCGGATGAGCTGGTACGGTCGGGTTCCGACAAGAATTATCGGTTTTCTCCTTTTCTGTATCGTGAAAATATGAGAAGTAGATGCCGAGCTTAGGCAATGGCGTTGCCTTAGATTTTTAACAATCTCGCTCACCAAAATTCCTGAACGCCGGGACTTTCAATCGGGAGATTGGAGTTCCTAGCCTCCACTCCCCAAACAGTTGGAGGTCAATATGACTAAAATCGAACATGCATGTGTTTCCACATCCAAAGCAATCCGCCCTGATTTCTTTGCTTTCCATAATGGTGAGAAAGCAAAGCTGCCATTTAGCCGTGCCGAGTATGACAGACGGCTTTCAGGCCTCAGAGACATCATGTCAAAAAAGGGGATTGACGTTGCCCTGATCACATCAATGCATGGTGTGGCTTATTATTCTGGTTTTCTGTACTGCGCTTTTGGCCGTCCCTATGCATGTGTGGTTACACATGACAGGTCGGTAACTGTTTCGGCGAACATAGATGCTGGCCAGCCTTGGCGAAGGTCGGCTGACGAGAACTTGGTTTACACCGATTGGCGCAGAGACAATTACTGGCGGGCTATCCTTGATCTTGTGGGAACCAGAAAGACAGTCGGGATGGAAGCGGATCACCTGACGCTTTCACAGCATGCCAAGCTGGAAGAATTTCTTGAAGCAAAAACCGTTGACATTGCGCCAGCCACAATGTGCCAGAGAACGGCAAAATCTGAAGAAGAAATTGCACTTATACGTGAAGGTGCAAGAATTGCCGACATCGGCGGCGCAGCTGTCAAAGATGCGATTAAGGTGGGGACAAGGGAAATTGATGTTGCCATGGCAGGCCGTGATGCGATGGAAGCTGAAATTTCCCGGTCCCATCCGGACAGTGAATTGCGTGACACATGGGTATGGTTTCAATCCGGCATCAACACAGACGGCGCGCATAATCCGGTAACCACAAGGAAACTGGTGCATGGAGACATACTCAGCCTCAATACATTTCCAATGATCTCTGGCTACTATACAGCGTTGGAACGCACTTTGTTCATTGGAGAACCGGATACGGCTTCACTGAAAATATGGGAGGCAAATGTCGGAGCACACGAGCTTGGACTGTCACTCATCAAACAGGGCACAACCTGTTCTGCCGTTTGCGCTGAAATCAACAGTTACTTTGAAGAGCGTAACCTGCTGCAAAATCGCACATTTGGGTACGGACATTCATTTGGTGTTCTGTCCCATTATTATGGCCGCGAAGCAGGACTTGAACTGCGGGAAGATATTGACACTGAACTCACCAACGGAATGGTCGTTTCCATGGAACCCATGTTGACACTGCCAGAGGGAACATCCGGCGCAGGAGGTTACCGCGAGCACGATATTGTTGTTCTGGCGAATGATACCCAGGAAAACATAACCGGATTTCCTTACGGAGCGGAACACAACATCGTAGCTGCATAGTACAAGAAATTGTGCGGGACGTTCAGTAACACCCCGCACATGTCGAGGCAAAACCCATTCGCTGTGCCGGAACGTCGAATAAAAATGTTTTCAAATGACCTTCGTTTCCAAGTTTTGCATGTTTCCGGCCCCTTTCGAAAACACCCAATCACCAGACCAACCTAAAACTGCGTGACTTTTGTTCAGTTTGTCATAAAGTTCCAACAGGGGAAGGAGGCAACGATCAAAGTATGAGTTTTGCTGGGAAATATGTCCGTGCGGTTGATGCCCTGAATTATCGAATTGGCCGCGTGATGATGTATGGCATTTTTGTCATGGTCGGCATTCTGCTTTGGTCATCTGTTTCCAAAACATTTTTCAATCCCTCGCTTTGGACTTTGGAGATCGCCCAGTTCGCTCTTGTTACCTACTACATCATGGGTGGTCCTTATTCACTGCAACTTGGCTCCAATGTCAGGATGGACCTTTTTTATGGAGAATGGTCAGCACACCGAAAGGCACAGATTGATGCGATTACCGTTTTGTTTTTGCTGTTTTATCTGGGCATCCTTCTCCATGGTGGGCTGAATTCTCTTGCCTATTCCCTGGGGCATTTCAAGGGAGATACCTATGGTTTCTTCATCGGCCTGCTTTCAGGCACTGAAGAAATCGGAAGACTTGAGAGAAGCCCAACAGCCTGGCGGCCTTTCCTTTGGCCAATCAAGATACTTATGTGCGTCGGATTTTTCTTGATGCTGCTTCAGGCGATCTCCGAATTGATAAAGGACATCGCCAAGATACGTGGAGTTGAATTGTAGTGTCACAAGAGATGATTGCAATTTTCATGTTTGCCACGATGATGCTGATGCTGTTTACAGGCCAACGTGTCTTTGGCGCAATCGGGGCAATTGGCGCAATCTTTGCCATTTCCCTTTGGGGTACCGGTGGTGCGGATATCCCGTTTTCGGCTGCCATGAAACTGATGAAATGGTATCCGCTGCTCACCCTGCCGATGTTCATTTTCATGGGCTACATTCTTTCAGAATCCAAACTTGCTGATGATCTCTACCGTATGTTTCATGTCTGGATGGGGCCGGTAAATGGCGGCCTGGCAATCGGAACAATTGGACTGATGGTTTTGATATCTGCGATGAATGGGCTTTCAGTCGCGGGAATGGCCATTGGTGCAACGATTGCGTTGCCGGAACTTCTCCGCCGTGGCTATGACAAAATCATGGTCACCGGAGTTATACAGGCTGGTTCTTCATTGGGAATTCTGGTGCCGCCATCTGTTGTTCTGGTGCTTTATGCAATGATTGCCCGGCAACCGGTCGGGCAGCTTTGGCTTGCCGGCATTTTTCCCGGTTTGATGATGGCAGCCATGTTCATCATCTACATTTATGTTCGATGCAAGCTTCAACCACATCTTGGCCCGGCATTGAAAGATGGGGAACGCGCTGTTCCAATGTCGGAAAAGTTGCGGCTATTACGGGCAGGTCTTCTGCCTTTCGGCATCTTTGCGGCAATGATGGTGCCTTTTGTCAATGGCTGGACCTCTCTGGTTGAAAGTTCCGCAATCGGTGCAATGACCGCGTTCTTCGCCGCATTTGTCAAAGGCCGTTTGACGCGCGAAGTCTTTGAAGTTTCCGTGCGTCAGACATTGGCAATCTCTTGCATGTTCATGTGGATCATCCTTGCAGCACTTGGGTTTGGCGCTGTGTTTGATGGTCTTGGAGCTGTAAGGGCAATCGATAACCTTTTCACGGATCAATTGGGTCTTGATCCGTGGATGATCCTGATCCTGATGCAATTGTCCTTTATTCTAATGGGTACCTTTCTGGATGATACGGCAATGCTGGTGATTGTGGCCCCGCTTTACGTGCCTTTGGTCAAGGTTCTCGGATTTGATCTCATCTGGTATGGTGTCCTTTATACGATCACAACCCAGATTGCCTATATGACGCCACCGTTTGGTTACAACCTGTTTCTTATGCGAGCGATGGCACCACCAGAAATTTCACTGAAAGACATTTACATCTCCATTCTGCCGTTTGTCGGCGTGATGGTGATGGCACTGATTCTCATAATGGTATTTCCGCAAATAGCACTTTGGTTGCCGGAATATGTTTATGGGAGATGAAATTGACTTGGAAGCGGGAGGAGACATTCAAGTTCAATACATGAAACCAAGTTCAACCAAGGGAGGTTATTATGACCACAAGACGTAAGTTTATCAAAGGCGCTGCACTGGCTGCTCCGGCAGCAGCATTGGCAACGCCCGCCATCGCACAATCGAAAATCAAGTGGCGTTTGCAAACCTATGCAGGCGCTGCACTGGCAGAACATGTCATCAAGCCCGCCATTGACAGTTTCAACAAGATCGCTGGCGACCAGATGGAAATCGAACTGTTCTTTGCAGACCAGCTTGTGCCAACCGGCGAGCTTTTCCAGGCCATGCAAAGAGGTACGATTGATGCTGTGCAATCAGATGACGACTCGATGGCTTCTCCGACCGAAGTCACTGTGTTTGGGGGTTACTTCCCGTTTGGCAGCCGTTATTCACTCGATGTGCCTGTTCTCTTCAATCAGTATGGTTTGAAGGAAATCTGGGAAGAGCAATATTCAGCAGTCGGAGTGAAACACATTTCCGCGGGTGCATGGGATCCATGTCACTTTGCAACGAAAGACCCGATCAATTCGCTTGAGGATCTGAAAGGCAAGCGCGTGTTTACCTTCCCGACCGCTGGACGCTTCCTCAGTCAGTTCGGTGTGGTTCCGGTCACGCTACCCTGGGAAGATATCGAAGTCGCTGTCCAGACCGGCGAACTTGATGGTATTGCCTGGTCAGGTATCACGGAAGACTACACCGTTGGTTGGGCTGATGTGACCAATTACTTCCTCACCAACAACATCTCCGGTGCATGGATTGGGTCTTTCTTTGCCAATATGGATCGCTGGAACGAATTGCCGGATAATCTTAAAGAGCTGCTGACGGTTTGCATGGAGCAGAGCCACTATTATCGCCAGTGGTGGTATTGGGGCGGTGAAGCCAATCTTCGCGTGAACGGCACGAAGATGAAACTCACCTCCATTCCTGATGAAGAATGGGCTCAGGTAGAGAATGCAGCGGTCAAGTTTTGGGACGAAATTGCAGCTGAATCAGAGACCAAAGCCAAGATTGTCGAGATTTTCCGCAAATACAACTCGGACATGCAGAAAGCGGGACGTCCATATCGTTACGGGTAAATCCGCACCGACAAAAAGTGAAAGCTGCGGCCAGCCGCAGCTTTCTTTGTTTGAACAGTACCAAAGTTTCAGCAATTAAAACTTTTCTTCAATTTCTTTGTTCTGCTGCCGAAGCGCTTGAGGGACCAACTCAATCACGCGGCGGTCATTCAGCCGCTTCCAAATACTCCTCCATTGGTGGACAGGCGCAGACCAGATTCCGGTCACCGTAAACGTTATCGATCCGCGCCACAGGCGGCCAGTATTTGTCCGCCTCTACATAAGATAGCGGGAAATATGCCTGTTGTTTGGAGTAAGGCCGGTTCCAGTCGCCCATCAGCAGTTTCTGTGTATGGGGTGCATTGACGAGCAGATTGTCCTCAACACTTGCCTTGCCGTCTTTTATCTCGGCAATTTCTGTTGCGATTGAAATCATTACCTCGCAGAATTGGTCGATTTCCTGCTTGCTCTCCGACTCTGTAGGTTCGACCATCATGGTCTCCACCACCGGAAACGACATGGTTGGTCCGTGATAGCCATAATCGACGAGCCGTTTTGCGACGTCTTCAACAGTAATGCCAAGCTCTTCCTTCAGGTGACGCATATCCAGAATGCACTCGTGTGCGACGTATCCTCCCGGTCCGGTATACAGGACGGGGAAATGATCCCGAAGACGGGCCGCGATATAGTTTGCATTCAGGATCGCAACCTGGGTCGCTTTTTTCAAACCGTCGCTGCCCATCATCGCTATGTAAGCCCAGGAGATTGGAAGAATGGATGCGGACCCCCAAGGTGCTGATGCGACCTGGCCTATGGTCTTGCGGCCTGCTGCTGCAGGATTGACGCCTGTAACCACGTCATGGTCCGGCAGAAACTTTGCGAGATGTGCACCCACGCCAATTGGACCGATACCCGGACCGCCACCACCATGCGGAATACAGAAAGTCTTGTGCAGGTTCATGTGGCAAACATCAGCACCGATCTTGCCAGGCTGTACGATACCGACCAATGCATTCAAGTTTGCCCCATCAAGATATACCTGCCCGCCATTCTCATGAATGATGTCACAAATTTCGCGAATTGCAGCTTCGAAAACACCATGTGTTGAAGGGTAGGTTATCATTAGTGCTGCAAGGTTGTTCTTGTGTTCTTGCGCCTTGGCCTTGAGGTCCTCAACATCAACATTGCCTTCCTCATCGCACAAGACGGCGACAACTTTCATGCCTGCCATGACTGCGGATGCTGGATTGGTGCCATGTGCCGAGGTCGGGATCAGACAGATATCACGGTTGCTGTTGCCATTGGCTTCATGCCACGCACGAATTGCCAGCAGGCCTGAATACTCTCCCTGACTACCGGCATTAGGTTGCAGGGACACCGCATCAAAGCCTGTGATTTCGCAAAGCATGGACTCAATGTCCTCGAACAGTTGCTGATACCCTTGGGCTTGTTCCAGCGGAGCAAAAGGATGCATGTGCGCAAATTCCGGCCAAGTGATGGGAATCATCTCAGTGGTACTGTTCAGCTTCATTGTGCAGGAACCGAGCGGGATCATCGAGCGATCGAGCGCAATATCCTTCACTTGCAGTTTTCGCAGATAGCGCAGCAGTTCGGTCTCGCTGTGATAAAGTAGGAAAACCGGATGCACCATGAATTCAGATGTGCGGATCAATGTATCGGGAATACACTCAGAAACCTCATCATCCACCTGATCCAGTGTCCGCCCCTTCAACGCCTTGGCATTGAAACATGAAAGAAGACGCTCAATTTCCGAGCGCCGTGTTGTCTGATCAACTGATATTCCCAGATGGTCTCCATCAACCAGACGCAGATTGATCCTTTTCTCACGCGCTTTTGCAAGAATGGCGTACGCTCTGCCTGGCACATGAACAGTGATTGTATCAAAGAAACTACCGGTTTTGACTTCATACCCGAGACGACCGATCTCGTGCGCGCAAATCTGCGCATACCGGTGCGTACGCCGCGCTATTTTTCGTATACCCTCAGGGCCGTGATAGACTGCAAACATGCTTGCTATGACTGCCAGCAGCACCTGGGCCGTGCAGATGTTGCTAGTGGCTTTGTCGCGGCGGATATGCTGTTCCCGGGTTTGCAATGCCATGCGATACGCAGTGTTGCCGTGTGCATCTACCGATACACCTATAATGCGGCCGGGTATTGACCGTTTGTACTCATCTTTGGTTGCAAAGAAAGCGGCGTGCGGTCCACCATATCCCATGGGTACGCCAAACCTTTGCGAAGAGCCTACAGCTATGTCTGCTCCCAATTCCCCCGGGGATTTGAGCAGTGCGAGCGCAAGCAGGTCAGTCGCAAAAATCGAGATCGCGCCTGTGGCCTTGAGGGACTTGCATACTTCTCCATAGTCACGAATTTCGCCACTTGAACCGGGATAGGACAAGACGGCGCAGAACACCTCATCTGCATTTAACTCCGTTTCCGGATCGCCAATTACCAGCTTCAAACCAAGTGCCTCAGCCCGGGTTTTCACCACCGCAACGGTCTGCGGATGTGTGTCTGCATCCAGAAAAATCTGCTCGCCTTTGTTTTTTGAAACACGGTTTGCCATGGAGATTGCTTCAGCAACTGCTGTACCTTCATCGAGCAGTGAGGCGTTCGCAAGGTCAAGTCCTGTCAGGTCACTGACCATCTGCTGGTAATTCATCAAGGCTTCGAGCCTGCCTTGGCTGACTTCAGCCTGATAGGGGGTGTAGGCGGTATACCAGCCGGGACTTTCAAGCAGACGCCGCAGAACAACTTTTGGAGTAACGCAGCCGTAATATCCCATCCCGATCATGGACGTGAACATCTGGTTCCGACCTGCAGTCCGGCGCAAATCCGAAAGTGTATTTCTCTCGCTAAGTGCTGCGGGAAGTTCCAGTTGCCCTTCCATCCGGATATCTTCAGGAATGACTTTTTCAACAAGGTCATCAAGCGAGCTGGCGCCTACCAATTCCAGCATGGAAGCAATGTCTTTTTCCCTTGGTCCTATGTGTCTGGGAATGAAATTTGCACCTGCCTGCAGGTCTGTCAAACGTTCACGCTTTAGAGTCATTTTAACGCCTCCAGGTTTTAGCTGATGAGTTTTGAGTAGGCTTCTTTGTCAAGCATACCATCAAGTTCGCTGACATCTGAAAGCTTGATTTTGATCATCCATCCGGAGCCTTCAGGATCTTCGTTTACCTTGGTTGGTTCACTGTCGAGCCCGGAATTTGTTTCAATAACTTCTCCGGATACTGGTGCATAAACATCGCTTGCTGCTTTGACAGATTCCACAACCGCAGCTTCACCGCCTTTTTTCAGTTCGGTGCCTGCTTCCGGAAGCTCAATGAAAACCAGTTCTCCAAGCTGTTCTTGTGCATGGTCGGTTATGCCAAACGTTGCAATATCACCTTCCACGCTAACCCATTCATGATCTTCTGTGTATTTGACTGACATAAGATTATCTCCTGTGCTTATGCATTAGCGTTTGAAATTGTTGGGAATGAAAGGCAAATCGGTCACCGTTGCGGACATTGATTTGCCTCTCACAATAAGATTGAGTCGTGTGCCAACGGTTGCATAATCTGATGGCACATAACCCATTGCGATTGGGGCACCCAGTGAAGGACCAAAACCACCTGAGGTAATTTGGCCGATTACTTCATTTTCCAGGTTGGTAATTTCAACTCCCGCCCTTGCAGGTGCTTTGCCATCCGGCTTTATGCCAACGCGCATGCGTTGAGCACCTTCGGCTATTTCCTTTTGGATGCGGTTCGCTCCGGGGAACCCGCCCTCTGCACGCCTTCGCTTGGAGATTGACCAGATCAATCCTGCTTCTATCGGGCTTGTTGTTTCGTCTATGTCGTTGCCATAGAGACAAAGACCTGCTTCCAGCCGCAGGGAGTCTCTCGCTCCCAATCCGCAGGCCATTACCTCTTCGTGTGCAAGCAGTTTTTCGGCAAGCGGTGTTGCCTGTTCAGCTTTGACGGATATTTCGAAACCATCCTCGCCCGTATAACCGGACCTGGAGACCCAACATTCAATCTCTGCGATTTCTGTTATCCTGAGTGTCATGAATCCCATGTCGGCAAGGTCCGTACCAAGAGCGGAAAGTACGTTTTCAGCCTGAGGTCCTTGAAGGGCCAGAAGAGCCCGGTTTTCAATTTTTTCGATATCAACAGATGAACCAAGATTGTCTTCCAATAACCTGTAATCTTGATCCTTTCGGGAAGCATTGACGACGAGAAACAAGGTTCCATCCTCAAAAGTGCGGGTGACCATGAGATCATCCAAAATGCCGCCATCTGCATTTGTAAATTGGGTATATCGAATTCGTCCGGGTTTCAGTGCGGCAATGTCTCCCGGAACCAGCTTCTCCAGTTCTGAGGAAACGTGCGCATGATTTTCTCCCTTCAGAAAAACCTGGCCCATGTGGGATACATCGAAAAGTCCGGCTTTCGCGCGGGTATGGGTATGCTCAGTTACAATGCCTTCAGGATATTGAACCGGCATGGAATAACCGGCAAAGCCTACCATCCGGCCGCCCCGTTTAACGTGTAGGTCAAAAAGAGGGGTATTTAGCAATGAATTTTGATCTGTTTCGGACATTTCAGACTCTCGGTTTTGACACACAGGGTTCTGTGCTGGAATTCAGCACGCCCCCTCTGTCAAAAACCTGAGAGAATTCACATACCACCAAAGCTACCCGGTTTTGGTAATATGCTTGCCCCCGTCGGTGAACGATTTTCTCGTTACTCTCCAGAGTTTGCACATTCCGCAGTTATCTTCTGCGGAAACTTACAAGCGGTCCTTTGTACCTGAGAGATTCCGGGGTGGTTGCTCCTTCGGTGTCAGGCCAATTGCCTGAACTCTCCCGCTTGTAATTTCTGTAAACAAAACTCACTTAATTTGTAACTTTTGTCAACTTTTGAAATGCGCAATCAAAAATTACTTTGTGTGTATTGAGGGTAAAAACCGTTCAAAATCGGTCCAGGAATTTGGCCATTATGTGCCAATATTACATGTTCGAGTTTGTCGATCGATTCTTCAAGTGTTGCAAGACAGTCCGCCGCCGCTTCCTGAAGAGTTGGGTTAGCGTGGTTGAACAAGGCGGCCGTTGCAGTTTCGAAATTCATATGCGTCACATAAACACTCGCATAAAGTCGGAGCAAACTACCTACAACTACCAAATCTATGTTCACGACCATACACTTCTCACACGGCTTAGATTTCCATAAACAGATCAAAGCCTGCGGGTGACTTGCATGGCTATCAAAAACGTGCGGCAAAGAGCATTTTATCCAAAGGATTATTGGCCCCAACGCGGGTTTGGCCAGGGTATCAAGTCATTCTTAATCTTGTGCAATAAGAGATTCCATAAACAATGCCGCGCGAGCTACGGCATGTCCAAACCAAAAAGCTCATCAATACGCAGAGGCAATTTTTAAAAAAAGAACGAATCTTGATGCATTCTCAATTTATCTACACCAAATTCGCCTAACGCATCTTCACTC
>JBCCYR010000020.1:0-15560 GCA_039189355.1 Pseudomonadota bacterium | reverse complement strand
TTCTGGATGTCTGGGCTGACAAGGTCGAAAAATCTTCCGGCGGACGCATTGACGTTCAGCATTTTCCTTCCATGCAGCTTGGCGGCAGACCTCCGGAACTGATCGATCAGGCAATTGATGGCGTTGCAGATATCGTTTGGACTGTCGTCGGATACACGCCGGGCCGTTTCCCGCGCACTGAAGTGTTTGAACTTCCTTTCATGATGACAGACGCAGGTGCGGTTTCGCGAGCATACTGGCAGATGTTTGACAAGCACATGAAAGATGCCGATTTCAAGGATGTCAAAATCCTCGGCACATGGGTTCACGGGCCAGGTCTCATTCATTCGAACAAGCCAATCCGGGAAGTTGCAGATCTTCAGGGGGTGAAAGTCCGTGGCGCATCGCGTACCGTTACCAGCCTGTTTGAGAATTTTGGCGCAACCTCAGTCGGCATGCCGGTTCCTGCAGTGCCTGAAGCCCTTTCCAAAGGTGTAATCGATGCAACCACAATTCCCTGGGAAGTAACAGCAGCACTTAAAGTTCCCGAGCTTGTCAAAAACCACACCGAATTCTCCAACAAGGCGCTTTATACGGTGACTTTCGTGCTTGCCATGAACAAGGCGAAGTATGACAGCCTTCCGGATGACCTGAAAAAAGCCATTGATGAAAATTCCGGTGAAGAGTTTTCGGTGTTCGCTGGCGAAACCCAAGCTGGTGCGGATGGCCCGGCCCGTGAAAAAGCGGCTGCAGCCGGCAACAACATCATCACCCTCAATGATGAGGAAGTTGCAAAATGGCGTGAGGCTGCACAGCCGGTCTACGACAAATGGGTTGCAGACATGGACTCCAAGGGCATTGACGGCAAGGCGCTGATTACCGAAGCCCAGGGACTTATCAAGCAATATTCAAAATAAGCATCCCGGGAGCGGATTTGATCCGCTCCCGTCATGGGACTGGGCAGTTTTCGGGAATATACAAGCCATTCCCCGTAGCTGAATGAGGGATGATGGATACAATCATGCAAAGGCTCGCAAGATTTATGGCTCTCCTAGGAGGGCTTGTTCTTGCTTGCCTGATTGTAGTTACCTGCATCTCTGTGGCAGGACGCCTGCTTAATACAGTTGGCCATTACGCTTTCATAAAAGAGAATATTCCATTTCTGAGCAGTATTTTAACCCAGGCCGGGCCCATTCTTGGGGACTTTGAACTTGTCGAGGCAGGCGTCGCCTTTGCAATCATGGCTTTTCTTCCATGGTGTCAGTTAAACCGTAGCCATGCATCAGTTGAAGTTTTCACAGGCTTTCTCCCAAAAACGACAAACCGGTTTCTGGCATTTTTCTGGGAACTTGTCTTTGCGTTTGTCATCTTCGTTATAACCTGGCGTCTTTATGTCGGGACTACCGACAAGATGCGGTACGGCGAAACGACTTTCCTCCTTCAGTTTCCGGTCTGGTGGGGATATGCCGCATGTTGTGCAGCTGCAGTAATTGCATGCATTATTGCCGTCTACTCGGCATGGCTACACGCCAGAGAAGTATTTTCACCTGTTGATACAAATGACATCGATCAGCAGGAGATTGCTGGATGAGCAATCTCGAAATCGGCATTTATTCAATGCCTGTATTGCTGCTACTCATTTTTTTCCGGATGCCTATCGGGCTTGCCATGCTCGTTGTCGGGCTCGGGGGGACGATGTGGATTACAGGCGGTTCTCTTGTGGTTCTCGCAAAACTCAAGAACGAGACCTACTCGACCTTTTCAAACTATTCTCTCTCGATTGTTCCGCTCTTCCTGCTGATGGGCCAGTTTGCAACCCTTGGCGGTATGTCGGCAGCCCTTTTCAAGGCGGCGGAAACTTGGTTGGGACATCGCAAGGGTGGCGTGGCAATGGCATCCGTTGGCGCTTGCGCAGGTTTTGGAGCGATTTGCGGTTCGTCCCTGGCAACTGCTGCTACCATGGGGCAGGTAGCATTGCCGGAACTCAAAAGATATGGCTATTCAGGCGGCCTCTCAACAGCAACACTTGCTGCAGGTGGAACACTCGGCATTCTTATCCCGCCATCCGTTGTGCTGGTTATCTATGCAATCCTGACCGAGCAAAACATCGCCAAACTGTTTCTCGCAGCTTTCATTCCCGGTCTGCTGGCGGCACTGGGATATATCATCACGATCTCGATTATCATGCGGATCAACCCCGGAAATGCACAGTTGAGGGATCGTATTCCATACGCGGAACGTTTCCGAGCACTGTTTGACATCTGGCCTGTATTGCTTGTCTTTTTCCTTGTTGTTGGCGGGATTTATCTGGGCTGGTTTACCCCGACAGAGGCTGCAGCAATCGGCGCAGCCGGCACCGCAATCATCGCCTGGACCAATGGTGGCCTTACACGTGACTCGATTTCAAGTGCAATGCTTGCGACAGCATCGAACACAGCGATGATATTCATCATTGTTCTCGGTGCAGGGTTTTACAACTCGTTCCTTGCTCTCTCCCAAGTACCTCAGGAAATTTCCGGATTCATTATTGAGCAAGGCTTCAATCCGTGGATGGTACTTGTAATAATCCTTGGCCTTTATCTGGTCTTCGGTTGTGTCATGGATTCCCTTTCCATGATTTTGCTGACCGTACCGATATTCTTTCCGATCATCTCGGCATTGGACTTTGGCATGACACCGGAAGAGACTGCCATCTGGTTTGGCATTCTGGTTCTGATCGTTGTCGAGGTGGGTTTGATTACACCACCGGTCGGGATGAACCTCTTCGTCATCAATGCGATGGACCGCGCGACACGCATTGTCGAGACTTACAAGAACGTCTTGCCTTTCGTCATATCTGACATTGTCCGGACAACCATTTTGGTTGCATTCCCGGGCATTACGCTGGTCCTGCTGAGGCTGTTTTATTAATCTGTGGTCTGGAGGAAGTCATGGCCCAATCAAACAACAACGCTGCCATCCATTTTGTGGACCGGCACGCATCCGGCCCAAAGGCCGACAAGTGCGCATTCATGGAAGCAGACGGGGCACAAAGAACCCTTACCTATGCAGAACTTTCTGAACAAAGCGGCAAGATGGCAGAGTTTTACGAGAATCTGGGCATCAACCGGGAAGACCGCGCCGCAGTTCTTGTGCTTGACCAGATCGAGTTTCCAATCATCTTCTGGGGAAGTTTGAAATGCGGTGTGGTGCCGGTTGCGCTCAACACTCTGCTTTCAACAGATGTATATGACACCATTCTGCGTGACAGCCGTTCCCGTATCCTGTTCGTGTCACAGGCTCTACTATCGGTGGTGGAACCAGCTCTTGCAAATAATCCTTATCTGGACAGGGTTGTGGTCATCGGAGATGAACCCGGAGAATATTCGAGTTTTGAATCTGAACTGGCAAAGTGTTCGCCGCGTGAACCGATTACGGTCACATCTGACGAGTGTGCATTCTGGCTTTACTCATCCGGTTCAACAGGCCAGCCGAAAGGCGTGCGCCATGTTCACGGAAGCCTGAAATACACCGCAGACACCTATGGCAACCAGGTTCTCGGAATTAACGAGGACGATATGATCTATTCTGCGGCAAAGTTCTTTTTTGCCTATGGCCTTGGCAATGCCATGACCTTTCCGATGTCGGTTGGCGCAACTACGATCATTCTTTCAGGTCGCCCAACGCCTGATAGTGTTGTCGACATCCTGAATGCCCACAAGCCGAATGTATTTTGCGGTGTGCCTACCCTTTATGCAGCGATGAATGCCTATCTTGAAAGTGGCAAGGGCAGCATCAAGACAAACCTGCGGCGCTGTATTTCCGCAGGCGAAGCATTGCCCTATGAGGTTGGCAATGCCTGGGAAAAACACACCGGCTGCGAAATTCTCGACGGCGTCGGTTCAACAGAAATGCTTCACATCTTCCTTTCCAATGCACCCGGTAATGTTGAATACGGAACCTCTGGAATTGCCGTACCAGGTTATGAAGTAAGACTGGTAAATGAGAACGGTGGCGAGGTAGGCGCAAATGAAGTCGGAGAAATGCTGGTAAATGGCGACTCATCTGCAGCGGATTACTGGAACCAGCGCGAAAAAAGCAGGTCTACGTTCGAAGGAAAATGGACCCGCACCGGCGACAAATATGAACGTCGTGAAGATGGCCGTTACATTTACTGCGGACGGACAGATGACATGTTCAAGGTTTCCGGTATCTGGGTATCACCATTTGAGGTTGAACAATCCATTTCCTCCCATCCCGATGTTCTTGAGGCTGCGGTTGTGCCGGCGCGTGATGAAGAAGACCTTGAAAAACCAAAAGCCTTTGTCATTCTGAAGGAAAACGCAACACCGGAAGGAATGGAAGCTGTCATAAAACAACGCGTTCAGGAGCAGATCGGCAAATGGAAATATCCACGCTGGATCGAGTTCGTGGATGAATTGCCGAAGACTTCAACCGGCAAGATTCAACGTTTCAAACTGAGAGACTGAAAAATGAGAGGATTTCAGTGGCCGGATCAGGGGAACGGCTTTCTAAAGATTGGTGATTCCAGTCTGGAATATGCATGCTATGGTCCTGCACCTGACAAAGAGCTGACGATAGTCCTTCTACACGAAGGTCTGGGCTGCGTTGGTTTGTGGAAGGAGTTTCCGAAGACCCTTTCTGAAGCAACCGGCTTGGGAGTATTTGTATACAGCCGGGCTGGATATGGAAAATCCTCAACCATTGGTCTTCCGCGGCCACTGGATTACATGACCCGTGAAGCTGTAGATGTCTTGCCGCAAATACTAGACGCAATTGGATTTGAGAGCGGCATTTTGATGGGCCACAGCGATGGCGCAACAATCGCTGCAATTCATGCTGGTTCCATCGAGGATTTTCGTGTTCGCGGACTTGTCTTGATGGCACCGCATTTCTTCACTGAGCCTGATGGTCTTGACGCGATTTCCAGTGCAAGAAAAGCCTATAACACTTCTGATCTTCGTGAGAAA
Organism: Pseudomonadota bacterium; assembly: GCA_039189355.1. Classification (GTDB taxonomy): domain Bacteria; phylum Pseudomonadota; class Alphaproteobacteria; order Rhizobiales; family Rhizobiaceae; genus JAALLB01. Next base: position 10,611 of record JBCCYR010000020.1, on the reverse strand, counting down.
CTGGCTCGCCATCACGATGATCCTGATGCTGCATTCCGGGGCTGGAACGATGCGTGGCTTGATCCAGGTTTCGAGGAATGGAATGTTTCGGACGTCATCGACTATTTCCGGATACCGGTTCTTGCCATCCAGGGTAGCGATGACCAGTACGGCTCACTTGCACAGATTGAGGAAATAGACACCAGAATTTATTCTCCACTGGACACTTTGATTTTACAGGATTGCGGCCACGCTCCGCATGTTGAAAAACCGGAAGCAACACTGTCTGCAATTGTCGAATTTACTGAACGGTTGGCTCGTATTGAACACGAACTTGTCAGACTTTGACATTGGGGAACCAGTGTAGCCACTCACTTTAATGAATTATAATTCATTGTTTGCCAGAATGGACTGCACTATAAATCATGGAAACAAATATCCATGAGACTTCAAAATGACCAAAGTCGTAGACTTTCAGACTGACCCATCCAGCTACCGCCACTGGCGTGTTGAATATGAAGGAAGCGTTGCCCGTCTGATTATGGATGTTGACGAAAATGGCGGCCTTTTTGACGGGTATGAGCTCAAACTGAATTCCTATGACCTTGGAGTAGACATCGAACTTGCCGATATCGTTCAGCGGATGCGGTTTGAACATCCTGAAGTCGGTGCAGTCATCATGCAATCCGGCAAGGAAAAAGTATTCTGTGCAGGCGCAAACATCCGCATGCTTGGCGGCGCGCCCCATGCGCACAAGGTCAACTTTTGCAAATTTACGAACGAAACCCGCAATACCTACGAAGCTGCGGCTGAAGATTCAGGCCAGCACTACATTGCAGCGGTTAAAGGCGCTTGCGCAGGCGGCGGATATGAACTTGCCCTTGCTTGCGACAAGATATTCATGACCGACGACGGTTCCACATCAGTTGCCCTTCCGGAAGTCCCTCTCCTGGCAGTCCTCCCCGGCACCGGTGGTCTTACGCGTGTAACCGACAAGCGTAAGGTCCGCCGGGACAGGGCGGATGTTTTCTGCTCAATCGAGGAAGGTGTAAAGGGCAAGCGTGCGGAAGAATGGCGTCTTGTTGATGCCGTTGTTGCGAATTCAAAATTTGACGCGTTTGTAACTGAACAGGCACGGGAGATTGCTTCTCAGTCAAGAAACGGAAAAGACCTCAAAGGCATTGAACTGACGCCGATTAAACGGTCTTTCCATGAAGATGGCTCAATCGTTTACTCGTGTGTTGAGGTGGATGTCGACAGGGACGGTGGCATTGCAACCATCACGGTGAAGGGCCCGGATAGCGACGTACCTGCGTCCGTTGAAAACCTCCATGCGGAAGGGGCACAAACCTGGACCCTTCGGCTTGCCCGTGAGCTTGATGATGCAATTTTGCACCTGCGACTTAACGAGCTTGAGCTTGGCGTTGTGGTTTTCAAGTCTGCGGGCGATGCGGAAAAGGTAATTGCCCATGAATCATTTCTAACCGCCAACAGGGGTGAAGACTGGCTGTCACGCGAAATACTGCTTTACTGGAAGCGCGTGTTGAAACGCATTGACATGACATCCCGCTCCCTTGTTGCTTTGATCGAGAACGGTTCCTGTTTTGCCGGCTTGCTCTCCGAAATCCTATTTGCAGTAGATCGCTCCTACATGATGGAAGGCGACTTTGAAGAAGACAATCGCCCGGTTGCATCAATCAGGTTGAGTGAAACCAACTTTGGCACATTCCCGATGTCCAATGACCTTTCACGTCTCGCAACCCGTTTTCTGGGAGAACCGGAAATGGTTGACAGGGTCAGGGAAAACATCGGGGAAAATCTTGAAGCCTTTGATGCAGACGAACTGGGTCTCATTACCGAAGCCTATGATGAACTCGACTGGGAAGATGAAGTTCGCATTTTCCTGGAAGAACGCGCGAGTTTTTCCCCCGATGCCATGACTGGCATGGAGGCAAACTTGCGCTTCGCAGGACCTGAAACCATGGAAACTCGTATTTTTGGTCGTCTTACAGCCTGGCAGAACTGGATTTTTCAGCGCCCCAACGCAGTTGGTGAAGATGGCGCATTACAGAGATACGGAACAGGAAAACGCGGCAATTACGACATGCGCCGCGTCTGATTGAATACAAAAACACCCCCAAGTGAGGAAAAACAAATGCTCGATCTTGTAAATGTTGAATACGACACCCTCATCCCGAACAATGTTGGTCTGTCATCCGACAAGCGTGTGCAAAAAGCACTCGAAAAATGGCATCCGGGTTATATAAACTGGTGGAATGACCTGATCCCGCAGGACTTCCAGAAGTCGCTGGTATATCTCCGCACAGCCGTATCGGTTGATCCGAAAGGCTGGGCAAAATTCGACTATGTAAAAATGCCGGAATACCGCTGGGGCATTCTGCTCGCACCACAGGTTGAAGAGCGCAAAATCCCTTGCGGCGAACATGCCGGTGAAGCGGCTTGGCAGGAAGTGCCAGGCGAATATCGCGCCATGTTGCAACGTCTCATTGTGATCCAGGGCGACACCGAGCCCGGTTCTGTTGAACAGCAACGCTTCCTCGGCCTTACCGCACCATCGCTATACGACATGCGCAACCTCTTTCAGGTCAATGTTGAAGAAGGCCGGCACTTGTGGGCCATGGTCTACCTGCTTCAGAAATATTTCGGCAAGAATGGCCGCGAAGAAGCAGACGATCTGCTGCGCCGTTCATCAGGATCGGAAGAAGCGCCACGGATGCTGGGGGCATTCAACGAGGAAACACCGGACTGGCTTTCATTCTTCATGTTTACATACTTCACCGACCGCGACGGAAAAATGCAGCTGGAGTCACTCGCGCAATCCGGATTTGATCCGTTGTCGCGCACTTGCCGTTTCATGCTGACCGAAGAAGCACATCACATGTTCGTTGGCGAAACCGGCGTCACCCGCGTTATCCAGCGCACTTGTGAAGCCATGAAAGAGGCAGGCATTACAGACCCCTATGATACAAACAAAATTCGCGATCTTGGGGTAATTGACCTTCCGACAATCCAGAAAAAGCTGAACATGCACTACTCACTGTCACTGGACTTGTTCGGTCAGGAGGTTTCAACCAATGCTGCCAATGCCTTCAATGCAGGCATCAAGGGCCGTTTCATGGAGCACCGTCTTGATGATGATCACAAGCTCAACGATGCAACTTACCCGGTCGTTCAGTACGAGGATGGAGAAATCCGACTGAAAGACATGCCTGCCCTGACCGCAATCAACATGCGGTTGCGGGATGACTACAAGAAAGATGCCTCAGGTGGCGTTGGCCGCTGGAACAAGGTGATCAAGAAAGCAGGCATAGAATTTGAAATGAAAATGCCGCACGAAGGCTTTCACAGGCAAATCGGTGTGTTCGCAGGCAAACCCATCAATCCCGATGGCGAGTTGCTAAGCCAGGAAGAGTGGGACAAGCAACGTGACAACTGGCTGACAACCAAGGCAGATGGCGACTTCATCCAGTCCCTTATGGTTCCGTGTTTCGAGCCGGGAAAATACGCAAGCTGGATTTCACCACCACGCGTTGGCATCGACAACAAGCCGGGCGATTTCGAATATGTAAAATTGCACATGGCGTAATGCAGGCTGTTTTGTGATGTCTGGCAAAATCGCGATAATCGGCTCAGGGCCATCCGGGTGCTACCTCGCTCAGGCACTCGTAAAATTATGCCCTGACGCCGAAATCACGATCATCGACAAGCTCTGCACACCTTACGGACTGATCCGTTATGGCGTTGCAGCTGATCATCAGGGCACCAAAGCAGTTACCCGTCAGTTTGCAAGGCTTTTTGAGAAACAGGGCGTGTCTTTCATCGGCAATCTCGAAATTGGAACAGACATGACCCTAACTGAATTGCGTGAGTGCATGGATGTAGTGGTTCTGGCCACCGGTCTTTACGCAGACCGCCACTTTGATGTCACGGGTGCAGAATTACAGGGAATTTATGGCGCCGGGGAGATAACGCGTTTCTGGAATGCCCATCCTGACAGCGAGAATTTCAAACCGGAATTCGGAGAAACCGTAACCGTTCTCGGTAATGGAAATGTTGCCCTGGACATTATTCGCCTGCTTGCAAAATCAGAGGCTGATTTTGACGGATCTGATTTTAACACTGCCCATATAAACAACGGGATCCAGACAATTCATGTTGTCGGCCGCTCACCTTTGGAACAAGCTAAATTTGATGCTGTCATGGTCCGTGAATTGCGCGGCATTTCTGGTCTGGAATGCAAGCTCGCCGATGATGACACCTTGACCGTCGAAGACGGAAATCAGGTTTCCGAAGCTTTGAACGAGCTGTTTTCAACAGAGCTTGGCAACCCCGCAAAACAGGTAATATTCCATTCCGGTTGGCAGGTTGAAGAATTTACCGGAGACAATGGCAGGCTTTCTTCCGTGGTGTTGCGCAGTGCAAAATCACAGGCAAGAAAGACAATTCCATGTGATTGCGTCATTACGGCAATCGGGTTTGAAGATAAAAGCATGTTTACAAGGGATACACTGCTGCAAAACGCACAAAACAGCGAAAGCGGAATGGTTGAATCCGGCTTATTCGTTGCAGGCTGGTTCAAGCGCGGCCCGACTGGCACAATTCCCGAAAACAGGACTGACAGCCAACAAGTCGCAGAAGGCATATCGGAATGGATGAAATCAAACACAGGCAAAAAGCCGGGCCGTTCTGCAATTACCAGCCGGTTTGCTTCAAAGGTCACATCTTACGAAGACTGGCTTACAATTAACGATATTGAATTAAGGTTTGCAGCGGAAAACCGTTGCAGACAGAAAATCGCTACACGCAGCGCCATGATGGCCGCAATCGAACAACAAAAGGAACCGGCATGAAAATAGGATTGCTTTACGGTACTGAAACCGGCAACGCAGAAATGCTTTGCGACGATATAGAGGAAGAACTGGGAAGCAGCTTTGAATGCTCAATCTCTGATTTGGGTGACGTGGAACCGGATGAACTTTCTGCCGATACATTTTACATCATCGTGACTTCAACCTACGGAAACGGTGATCTGCCAACAACTGCAGCACCTTTTTATGACAAGCTTGAAGAGCAGAAAACAGATCTGAGTGGCATCCGTTTTGCCATTTTCGGGCTAGGAGACATGGTCTTTGACGAAACCTATAACCAGGGCTCTGAACGGCTTTCAAAACTCCTGATCGAATGTAAGGCACAGATGGTTGGTGAACGCGGTCTGCATGATGCTTCATCCGGAGAACCTCCTGAAGACATGGCTTTGCCCTGGGTACAGTCAATCATATCCCTGCATTCAGCAGAGGCAGCCTGAATAAGGGTCACGTGAATTGAGATCGTGGTATGTTGAGACCAGTCGAACAAACCGATCATGATAAGGATCAAGGTGCTGTAGACAAATTCGTGGCGGATGTAGGCGCGAAAGTGAGACTTGCACGCACGCATTCCAAAATATCCCGAAGAGAACTTTCAGAACTGTCGGGCATCTCTGAAAGATACCTGGCGCAACTGGAAACGGGAACAAGCAATATTTCTGTTGCACTGCTGTTCAAAATAGCGAACGCGCTTAACAAGACACCAGACTGGTTTCTTGCAAATCAGGCCGATGACAATACTGAAGAGTTGCTAAGACATTATCGTTCAGCCAACATCATTATACGGGAAAAAGTGCTGGAACTTCTTGCCTCAAACCAGTCCAGCCCTGAAAAAGCAGACAGGATTTGCCTGATTGGATTGCGCGGTGCCGGAAAATCCACATTGGGTAAATTGCTTTCTGACGAACTGCATTTCGAGTTTGTCGAACTCAACAAGCGGATTGAAGCCGAGAGTGGGATTCCGGTTTCAGAAGTCATGGCCCTGTATGGTCAGGAAGGATACCGTCAGCTTGAAAAACAGGCTGTAGACAAACTTGCCGATCAGGACACCAAAATGGTACTGGCTGTGGGCGGCGGAATAGTATCTGAACCGGAGACTTACGAAAAAATCCTGACTTCATTCCATTCGATATGGCTTAAGGCCTTGCCGCAAGAACATATGCAAAGGGTACGCGACCAGGGCGATTACAGACCGATGGCCGGCAACCCGAATGCCATGAATGAACTGAAATCAATCCTGACAACCCGTGAAGCAGAGTATGCACGTGCAGATATTGTGGTAGACACTTCCGGCAAAACGCTTAAACAAAGCCAGGCCATGTTGCTTGATGCTGTACGCGATCTCATCTTGCAAGAGTGAGCTTTGAACAGGTAACAATTTGAAAGGTAACTTGCTGGTGACCTTGGAACCATCAGGCTTCAGCTTTGAGAATACTTTCGCAAATGCGCTCGAAGGATTCTATGTCCCCATCGAAGGACATCTGGCGCCAGCGCCAAAGCTTGTCAAACTGAACGAGGACCTGGCCGGAGATTTGGGCATAGCCACGGATTTTCTGCGCAGCGAAACAGGCGTTAACATCTTGTCCGGCAAACAAAAGGCCAACGGTTCTTCGCCATTAGCACAGGCTTATGCCGGGCACCAGTTTGGCGGTTTCTCCCCAAGCCTTGGCGATGGCCGGGCGATGCTGCTTGGCGAGATCATCGACAGGCAGGGAAACCGCAGGGACATTCAACTAAAGGGTTCTGGCCAGACGCCGTTTTCAAGGGGTGGTGACGGGAAAGCTGCATTGGGACCGGTATTGCGTGAATACATCATCAGCGAAGCCATGCATGCCCTCGACATCCCGTCGACAAGATCACTCGCCGCGGTGACGACTGGAGAACAGGTCTATCGGGAAACCGCATTGCCCGGCGCAGTTCTGACCCGTGTCGCTTCCAGTCACTTACGGGTTGGTACATTCCAGTTTTTCGCAGCCCGTGGACAAGAAGACAAAGTCCGGCAATTGGCAGATTATGCCATTGAACGCCACTATCCTGAACTTCTTGGCAATCCTGACAAATATCTCGGTTTCCTCAAATCCGTTATACAAAGACAAGCCAGTCTGGTCGCAAAATGGATGTCTGTCGGTTTCATTCATGGAGTCATGAATACCGACAACATGACCATTTCCGGAGAAACAATAGACTATGGCCCGTGTGCATTCATGGATACCTACAAGTCAAATACGGTCTTCAGTTCAATCGACGAAATGGGGCGGTATGCCTACCGGATGCAACCCGTCATCCTGCAATGGAATCTTGCACGGCTGGCAGAGTGTCTGCTGTTTCTGTTCGATGCCGATGACCGGGACAATGCTGTTCACATTGCCACGGAAGAAATTAATGCAATTCCCGAAATCTACGACACATTCTGGCTTGCGCAAATGGGTCGGAAAATCGGATTGAAAGAAACCAATGATCAAGACAAGCACCTCATCAATGATCTGCTTGAAATCATGGAAGAGCAAAAGGCGGATTTCACAAAAACCTTCAGAAGCCTTTCGCAGGTACTCGACAGTGACAAGAATGCTTTTCTTTCACAATTTCAAAATCTTGCATCAGCGCAAGAATGGCTGGTTGGCTGGCAAAAGCGTCTTGAGACAGAAAAGAGCAATGCGCAGGACCAGATCACTCTCATGAACACAGTAAACCCAGTCTACATTCCACGTAACCACCTTGTTGAAGAAGCTTTGGAAACTACCGTCTCTTCCGATGATTTCAAACCATTTGAACAGTTGTTGGCAATCTTGAAAAATCCGTTTGAACGACAGTTTGAAGCGGATCGGTATGAGCAAGGTGCATCAGACGATTTCGGACCATACGTGACTTATTGCGGAACATGATTTTGAAAGCAATATCAACGCAGTTCAGTGTTTTATTCTGCGCCGAATTCTCTATTGTAGGCGGGAAAGAGAAAGGGAACTGATCATGCAATGCGTATTTGTGCAAATCCGTTGCAAACCGGGTACAGCATACAAGGTAGCCGATGAAATTGTGTTGCGGGAAAAGTATTCAAGTCTCTATTCAACCAGCGGACAATTTGATCTGCTTGTGCAAATCTACATTCCTGAAAATGAGGACGTCGGCAAATACATAAATGACAATCTGCTGGACATCCCGAACATTGAGCGAACCCTTACAACATTGACTTTCAAAACATTCTGAAAACAATCAAGCCTATAAAACTGGGAGGAAAATCATGAAACTCAAATCACTTGCCGCAGCAGCGGCACTATCGATAGCGACTGCCGTTTCGGCATTGGCTGAGCCTGTCAAGGTCGGCATGATCACGACACTTTCAGGCGGTGGCGCAGGCCTCGGGATTGATGTCCGCGATGGCTTCATGCTGGCGGTCAAACAATCCGGCAACAAGGACATTGAAGTCATTGTCGAAGATGATCAGCGCAAGCCTGACATTGCCGTTCAGCTTGCTGACAAAATGATCCAGTCCGAAAAGGTCGACATTCTTACCGGCATCATCTGGTCAAACCTTGCAATTGCCGTGGTTCCTTCAGCAACTGCACAGGGCAAGTTTTACCTGTCACCGAATGCCGGACCTTCGGCACTTGCTGGCAAGGGATGTCATGAAAACTACTTCAACGTTTCCTGGCAGAATGACAATCTTCCTGAGGCCGCTGGCGCTTACGCCAACGAAATCGGCTTCAAGAACACATTCCTGATGGCGCCAAACTATCCGGCGGGCAAGGACATGGTTTCCGGGTACAAGCGTTTCTACAAAGGTGGTGTCAATGCGGAAGTCTACACCCAGCTTGGCCAGAAAGACTATGCAGCCGAGATCGCACAAATCCGTGCATCCGGTGCTGACAGTGTATTTTTCTTCCTGCCGGGCGGCATGGGCATTGCCTTCATGAAGCAGTACGCCGCATCCGGTGTTGATGTTCCACTCTTTGGCCCTGCATTCTCATTCGATCAGGGCATCCTGCAAGCCGTTGGTGATGCTGCATTGGGCATCAAGAACACATCACAGTGGAACAAGGACATCGACAACGCTACCAACAAGAAATTTGTTGAAGGGTTCCAGGCTGAATACGGACGGCTTCCGTCGCTTTACGCAAGTCAGGGCTATGACACTGCGAACCTGATCCTTTCTGCGATGGGTAGCGCAAATGTGAAGGATGCAGATGCATTCCGCGCTGCACTGAAATCTGCAGATTTTGATTCAGTTCGCGGCAACTTCTCATTCGCCTCAAATCAGCACCCTGTGCAGGACCTTTACGTCCGCGAGGTTGTAAAGGAAGGCGATGTGCTGACCAACAAACTCGTCGCCAAAACCATGACAAACCATTCAAACGCCTACACCGGCGATTGCAAACTCTGATCACAACGGTCAAAAACCGGGGATGAGTAAAAGCCTCATCCCCGTATTCATTAAAGACTCCCATGTCAGCAATTCTTTTCATTGAGCAGGTTCTCAACGGCCTTCAGTTTGGCGTGATGCTGTTTTTGATGGCATCCGGCCTGACGCTCGTATTCGGCGTCATGGGATTGATCAATCTTGCACACGGTTCGCTCTTCATGGTGGGTGCATTTGCCGCCGCCGCAGTCGCGGGCGCTACCGGATCCTTCATACTGGCATTGATGGCAGCCCTTGCTGCTGCAGCTGCCGCCGGAGCGATTGTTGAAATTGCAGTTATCCGTCGTCTTTACGCACGCGACCACCTCGATCAGGTACTGGCAACGTTTGCACTGATCCTCATTTTCTCGGAAGGAACACGCTGGGTCTTTGGCTCATTCCCGCTTTTCCTTGATACGCCGAGCTATCTTTCCGGCCCTGTCACACTGCCCGGTGGCATACAATATCCGTCTTACCGGCTCGCCATCATCATAATCGGCCTGGTCATCGCAGCAGGCCTTTTCCTGCTGATTTCCAGAACGCGGTTGGGTATCCAGATTCGTGCTGGTGAAAGTGACCGGGAAATGATTGGAGCCCTGGGTGTCGATATCTCAAGGCTCTATACAATCGTGTTTGCGCTTGGTGCTGCTCTGGCAGGCCTTGCCGGAGCGCTGGTTGGAGCAATCCAGTCAGTGCAGGTCGGAATGGGCGAACCGGTACTGATCCTCGCCTTCGTGGTTATTGTCATCGGCGGCATCGGATCAATTCAGGGTGCTCTCGTCGGAGCAATTCTGGTCGGTCTGACAGACACGCTTGGGCGATTTCTTCTTCCGGTTCTGTTCGGAACCTTCATGGACGCATCATCAGCTACACTCGTCGGCTCTGCGCTTTCATCCATGTCGATTTACATCCTGATGGCAATTGTATTGCTGGTTAAACCACAGGGCCTGTTTGGAGCTTCAACATGACCCGCGAAGGCATCATCAATGCGGTCATATTGCTGGGCATGGCGGTTGTGCCTCTCTGGGCGCTCTTTGCTGACGAACCCTTTACAATTACCCTTGCAACCCGCGTTGCCATTCTGGCGCTTGCTGGTGTGGGCCTCAATATTGCGCTTGGAACCGGTGGTCTGGTCAGTCTTGGCCATGCGGCGTTCTTCGGTATTGGCGGTTATGCCATGGGTATTCTCGCAAGCCATGCCCAGAATTTCGACCCTATCATGGAATGGCCGATCCTGATTGAAGGCACCAAATCCATGCCAATCATCTGGATTGTCGCGATCATTACGTCCGCGCTGGCAGCCCTGGTAATTGGCGCACTGTCGCTGCGTACCAGCGGTGTCTACTTCATCAT
>JBCCYR010000019.1:0-15656 GCA_039189355.1 Pseudomonadota bacterium | reverse complement strand
TACAATCCGAACCCTGAAGACATGAAAATGCTTCACAAGATGCGGGACCGGGTACTGGAAACGGGTGCAGATGTAGCACTCGGGTTTGACGGCGATGGTGACCGCTGCGGTGTCGTTGACAATGAAGGTGAAGAGATTTTCGCAGACAAGGTCGGGGTCATGTTGGCACGGGATATTTCAGCAGTGCATCCCGGTTCGAAATTTGTTGCAGATGTAAAATCAACGGGACTGTTTCTCACTGATCCCGTTTTACAGTCACAAGGTGCCGAAACAGATTACTGGAAGACAGGCCACTCCTACATCAAGCGCCGGGTAAACGAAATCGGCGCGATTGCAGGGTTTGAAAAATCCGGACATTTCTTCTTCAATTCGCCCATCGGCAAAGGCTATGACGACGGGATTGTGACAGCCCTCGCGGTTTGTGACATGCTGGAACGCAATCCTGACAAGTCGATGGCCGATCTGCGTCGCGCACTTCCGGTAACTTATGGCTCGCCTTCAATGTCACCCTATTGTGCTGATGAAACGAAATACGGGGTTGTCGAGAAAGTTGTGACGCGGTTCAAGGATATGCAGGCCAACGGTGAGAAAGTCGCTGGTCAACCGATTCGCGATCTTGTAACCGTCAACGGTGTGCGGGTCGTCGCAGAAGATGGCACATGGGGCCTTGTCAGGGCTTCATCCAACGAGCCGAAACTGGTGGTTGTCATCGAAAGTCCGGTTTCTGATGCCCGCAAGGTTGAAATGTTTGAGGCGGTAGACGCCATATTGCGGGAGAACGAAGAAGTTGGCGAATACAATCAGAAGCTTTAGTGAGAGCTTCCCGCTTGCAAACGCTTTTACCATTTCACGTGGAACAAAGACGCATGCCCACGTTGTTCGCGTGGAAATTTCCGATGGTACCCATACTGGTCAGGGGGAATGTGTTCCTTACGCACGGTATGGTGAAAGTATTGAAAGCGTCCAGGCCCAGATAGCAGGCCTACCCGCGGATGTAACCCGCCAAAGCTTGCAGGAAACCATGCCTGCGGGAGCAGCCCGAAATGCCGTTGATTGTGCATTCTGGGATCTGGAAGCCAAACAGACCGGACAATCGGTATGGCAGTTGGCAGGACTAACTGAACCAAAGGAACTTACAACAGCCTATACCCTTTCCCTGGAGGAGCCGGATGAAATGCGTGAAAACGCAAGAGCCAATGCTCATCGCCCGCTTCTCAAACTCAAGCTCGGCACTCCGAACGACATCCCCCGTCTGGAAGCTGTCCGGGAAGGCGCACCGGATTCGCAAATCATTGTTGATGCCAATGAGGGCTGGGAAGTCCCTACGCTGCTGGAATTGCAGCCTGCACTGGAAAAGATCGGTGTTGCCTTGATTGAACAGCCCTTGCCTGAGGCAGATGACACTGCGCTGGCTGATTGTGGCATTGCACTTCCACTGTGCGCGGACGAATCCTGTCATACGTCCGAAGGTCTTGCCGAGTTAAAGGGAAAATATGATGTCATCAACATCAAGCTGGACAAGACAGGTGGTTTGACCGAAGCCCTGAAAATGAAAAAGATGGCCGAGGGCATGGGATTCACGGTTTTTGTGGGCTGCATGGTTGGAACATCACTTGGCATGGCTCCTGCCACGCTTGTTGCCCAGGGAGCCAGTTTCGTGGATTTGGATGGTCCACTTCTACTGGCACAAGACAGAGCCAACGGCTTGCGCTATGAAGGGTCAACCGTATTCCCGCCAGTTTCAGATTTATGGGGTTAAGCATGTCCAGAACTGTTTATGTAAATGGTGAATTTGTTCCAGAGGAAGAAGCCAAGGTTTCCGTCTTTGACCGGGGGTTTCTGATGGCCGATGGCGTTTATGAAGTCACAACCGTTGTTGATGGCAAGCTTATTGATTATCCCGGCCATGCCGAGCGCCTGAAGCGTTCATTGAACGAACTGGACATGGATGAACCTGCACAGATGAGCGAATTACTGGATATCCACCGCGAAATGATTGCAAGAAACGAACTCGTAAACGGATTGATCTATCTGCAGGTAACCCGTGGTGTGGCAGACCGGGACTTTGCCTATCCTGAAAAGGGCACACCTGCATCGCTGGTGCTGTTCACACAGGCCAAGGACCCACTCGAAAACAAGCTTGTCCAGACCGGCGCACGGGTCATTACGGTGCCGGATCAACGCTGGGGCCGACGGGATATCAAGACCGTGCAACTTCTATACCCTTCCATGGCAAAAATGATGGCCAAGAAAGCCGGTGTTGATGATGCATGGATGGAGGAAGACGGTTTCATCAATGAAGGCACATCAAACAATACATGGATTGTAACCAAAGATGGCAAGCTGGTGACGCGTCATCTGTCAAACTCGATCCTTCACGGCATTACCCGCAAGGCGACAATCCGGGTTGCCGAACTTTTGCAGATGGAAGTGGAAGAACGGCCGTACACCAAGGAAGAGGCTGCGAATGCCTCCGAAGCCTTTTTCACGTCTGCCTCTGCATTTGTCTGTCCGGTTGTCGAAATCGATGGCAAACCGATTGGGGAAGGCATACCTGGACCGGTTGTTAAAAAACTGAGGGAAATCTACCTGGAAGAAGCCATGAAAGTGGCACTTTAGGAATTTTCCATCTCCCGGCCTCGTGATAGAGACAATGGGGAGGAGAAAACACATGCCGACAAATGTTGCATTGACGGGCCTTGCCCGCGACCTGGAGGAACGCGAAGAAAGCGGGAAACCCATTCGCATTGGTATCGTTGGTTGCGGAGAGATGGGTACTGACCTGATTACAAGGGTTGCCCACATGAAAGGTGTTGAAATTGCTGCCGTCGCCGACCGGAATCCGGACCGTGTGACATCAGCCCTACAAATTGCCTACAGCTCCACGGACAAAAAAACATCCGTATCAAACCAGAAAGACATGTCGTCAGCCATTGAGACACGAAAGATGGCAGTTACAGACGACAGCACGCTAATTGCAGAGAATCCGCTCATCGATGTGGTGATTGACGCAACAGGTGTTCCTGCAGTCGGGGCCGAATTCGGCCTGCATGCGATGGAACACGGCAAACACCTGACCATGATGAATGTTGAAGCCGACGTTTGTATCGGACCTTATCTGAAGTCTGAGGCGGAAAGGCTCGGTGTAGTCTATTCTCTGGGCGCAGGAGATGAACCCTCCTCCTGCATGGAACTGATCGAATTTGTTTCGGCCATGGGTCATGAAATCGTATGCGCCGGCAAAGGCAAGAACAATCCCCTGAACTTTGATGCAATCCCTGATGATTATCAGGAAGAAGCAGACCGCCGGAACATGAATGTACGCATGCTGGTGGAATTCGTTGACGGCTCCAAGACCATGGTGGAAATGTGTGCCATTGCCAATGCAACCGGGCTGGTGCCGGACAAGGCAGGCATGCATGGCCCCGCTGCCACGGTGGACCAGCTTTCTTCCACACTTGTTCCAGTGGCCGATGGCGGCGTGTTGTCGAAAAAGGGCTGCGTGGATTTCTCAATCGGCAAGGGTGTTTCCCCGGGCGTATTCGTGATCGCTGACATGTCGCATCCCCGTATCACGGAGCGTATGGAAGACCTGAAAATGGGCAAGGGTCCCTATTTTACTTTCCATCGACCGTTCCACCTGACATCACTTGAAGTCCCGCTTACCTGTGCACGTGCCGTTCTTTACGGCAAAGCTGATATGGTACCGTTGTCGAAGCCTGTTGCAGAAGTTTGTGCTGTCGCCAAACGCGATCTCAATCCCGGAGACAAGGTTGGTGCGGTCGGCGAATACGATTACCGGGCATGGGTGATGCCACGTGATGAAGCTCTGGCACAAAAAGCAATGCCGTGTGGTTTGCTGCAGGACGGCACCGTTACCCAGGCAATTTCAAAGGGTGAATTGATCACATACAACAACACAAAAGTGGCTGACGGCTCAAAAATTGCAACATTGCGCGCCAAGCAGGATAAAATGGTGGCTGCGCTCTGATTGACAAAAACTGCACAAATCCTGACAAGAAACTGTGTTTTGAAACTGCGACAGGGTGTTCTATTGTCCAAACTCACAGTAAAAACCATATCCAAACCGTAACAATGAGTTAGTCTGCCATGGCCGTCGATACCCCGCTTCTCGAAACAATCAAGCTGCCTGCTGATCTTCGCGAAATTGAGGAGAAGGACCTGCCACAGGTTGCGGAAGAATTGCGGACGGAAATGATCGATGCGGTTTCCGTAACCGGAGGCCATCTGGGTGCCGGACTGGGTGTTGTAGAACTCACGACTGCGATTCATTACGTTTTCAATACGCCTGATGACCGTTTGATCTGGGATGTCGGTCATCAGTGCTACCCCCACAAAATCCTGACAGGTCGGCGGGACCGCATCCGCACAATCCGCCAGAAAGACGGCCTTTCCGGTTTTACCAAACGCGCTGAAAGTGAATACGACCCCTTTGGAGCCGCGCATTCCTCGACTTCCATTTCAGCCGGACTTGGCATGGCGGTAGGCCGTGAACTGAAACAGGGCGACAACAACGTCATCGCAGTTATCGGTGACGGCTCCATGTCTGCCGGCATGGCATTTGAAGCGCTCAACAATGCAGGCTCCATGGATGCGCGCCTGATCGTCATTCTCAATGACAATGACATGTCAATTGCACCACCCACTGGTGCGATGAGTGCCTATCTCGCCCGTCTTGCGACAGGCCGCACCTATATGGGCATGCGCGAGATTGGCAAGAAAATGACAACCTACCTCGGCAAGACAATCGATCGTGCCATTACCCGCGCCGTTGAGCATGCGCGTGGATATGTGACCGGCGGCACGATGTTTGAGGAACTCGGCTTCTATCACATCGGCCCGATTGACGGCCATGATCTTGCAACGCTTGTTCCGGTTCTGCGCAATGTACGCGATAATGCGAAAGGGCCTGTGTTGATCCACTGCATGACCCAGAAAGGCCATGGCTATGCACCGGCTGAAAACTCTGCCGACAAGTACCATGGTGTTTCAAAGTTTGATGTCGTGACCGGCACACAAGCCAAGGCCACACCAAACGCACCTTCCTATACCAAGGTGTTTGGCCAAGCCCTTGTTCAGGAAGCAGAGGAAGACGAAAAGATTGTCGGCATTACCGCCGCGATGCCGTCCGGTACCGGCATGGATATTTTCGGCAAGGCTTTTCCCGATCGCATGTTTGATGTCGGGATTGCCGAGCAACACGCCGTGACTTTTGCAGGTGGTCTGGCAACGGAGGGCTTGAAGCCGTTTGCAGCGATTTATTCAACCTTCCTTCAGCGTGCCTATGATCAGGTGGTGCATGACATTTCCATTCAGAACCTGCCCGTACGCTTCCCAATTGACCGGGCCGGTTTTGTTGGCGCAGATGGCCCAACACATGCAGGCTCCTTCGATACAACCTATCTGGCAACGCTGCCAAACTTTGTGGTGATGGCGGCCAGTGATGAAGCTGAACTCAAACACATGGTACGGACCGCTGCAGCCTATGATGAAAGCCCGCTGTCCTTCCGCTATCCACGCGGCGAAGGAATTGGCGTGGACATGCCGGAGCGCGGAGAAATCCTTGAAATCGGCAAGGGACGCATCGTGAAAGAAGGCGCACGCGTTGCCCTGCTTTCATTTGGAACCCGGCTGCAGGAATGCCTTCATGCTGCCGAAGAGTTGGAGACCTACGGCCTTTCAGCAACGGTTGCGGATGCCCGTTTTGCCAAACCGCTCGATACCGACCTGATCAATCAGCTTGCTTCAAATCACGAAGTACTGCTCACGGTGGAAGAAGGTTCGATTGGCGGTTTCGGATCACACGTGGCCCAGCATCTTGTTTCCTCAGGCGCACTGGATCAGGGAATGCTGCGTTTCCGTTCCATCTTCATGCCGGACAAATATGTGGATCAGGCAAATCCGAATGACATGAATGCGCTAGCCGGTCTGAACCGGGACGGCATTGTCAAAACGGTTTTTGAAGCTCTGGGCAAGGAAGCGGAAGCCGCAATACGGGCTTGATGTTTAACCGAACTCTGGAGCGCTGCTTGCAAGATCGGCAACTACAGCATCGAGCACCAGAAAACCCTTGGAGGTCGCACGGATTTTCCCATCCGGCAATTTCTCGACCATCCCGATGCCTTCCAGGAACTGAACCTTGTCTTCGGGCAAAGGATGGCCACTAACTTCTTCAAAGCGATCCGGGTCAAATCCCTCTGAAAGGCGCAAGCCCATCAGCAGAAGTTCATCGCCATGTTCTTCAGCATCAAGATAGCTCTCTTCTTCAATCCCATGACCTTTGGCCATCGCCTGCTGCCACCAGCTTTCCGGATTCTTCAAGGTAGCCGTTGCAAGCCGTCCCCGGTTGGTATGCAGGCGCCCGTGGGCTCCGGGACCAATGCCGGCATATTCCTGACCACGCCAATAAACGAGATTATGCCTGCACTCACTGCCCGACCTGGCATGATTTGATATCTCATAGGTTTCAAATCCGGCATCTGTCACAATATCCTGCGTCAACTCATAAAGTTCTGCAGCACGATCTTCATTCGGAATTTCAAACTTGCCACGCTCATGCAAATCAAAGAAAGGCGTGCCTTGCTCTACGGTAAGCTGATACAGTGACAAGTGATCTGCGGCGAGGTCAATTGCCTTTAGGAGTTCTTTTTCCCAGCTGGCGGCAGTTTGCTCGGGCCGGGCGTAGATCATGTCAAACGACATTCTGGGAAAATGTGCGCGGGCTGTCTCAATGGCCCGTCTTGCTTCTTCCGCATTATGCAGACGACCCAGAAATTTCAGTTGCTCATCGTCCAGGGATTGAACGCCAAGCGACACCCGGTTCACACCTGCGGCGTGATATCCCGCAAAGCGGGAGGCATCAACGCTCGATGGATTGGCTTCAAGCGTGATTTCAACATTATCCGCAACTGACCAGTGCCTGGAGACATTCTCCAGAACTTTTGAAACGGTCGCAGGTTCCATGAGGGATGGGGTGCCACCGCCAAAGAAAATGCTTGTTACTTTACGTCCCGGTGCGATTGCAGCCATATGGGCGATTTCCTGTCCATAAGCTTCGACAAAAACTTCCTGCTCGACCGGTTTGTGCCGGACATGGGAATTGAAGTCACAATAAGGACATTTCGCTGCACAGAACGGCCAGTGTACGTAAACACCGAAAGCCGGAACATGTGCGCGGACACTCATTCGACCAGACATTGCCGTGCGAATTTCGCAAACGCCCGGGCGCGATGGGAAAGACCATTGTCACTGCGTCCTGCATCCCAGCCGTGTTTTTCATCTGCAGACATTTCACCGAATGTCTGAGTAAATCCGCTGGGTAGAAAAATCGGGTCATAGCCAAAGCCTTTTTCACCACGCGGTGGCCATGTGATTTCTCCCTCAACTTCACCACGGAAAAATTCCAGATGTTCATCCGGCCAGGCCAGACACAGGACCGCGACAAACTTTGCAGAACGGTTTTCCGGATTTTTTTCACCAAGGGCGTCATGCACTTTTTCCATTGCCATATGAAAATCGCGGCCGGAACCGTCTTCCTTTTCCGCCCAGTCAGCCGTGTATACACCCGGTTCACCACCAAGCGCGTCCACGCACAGCCCGGAATCATCCGCAAGCGCAGGAAGACCCGTGGCCCGGCAGGCCGAAAGCGCCTTTATCGAGGCGTTTTCCTCGAATGTCGTTCCGGTCTCTTCCGGTTCAGGCAAACCGAGCTCTGCAGCGGATTTTGCAGAAAACCCATAAGGCGAAATCAGATCATTGATTTCACGCACTTTGCCGGCATTATGGCTTGCTACAACAATTTCACGTTCCGTGAGTTTGCGCATTTATCCGCTTATGTTCTGTAGATCGACCAGTTTTGAGATGCCTGCGGTAGCCAAATCCATGAGGCTGTTGAACTCATCACGGCTGAAAGGCGCACCTTCAGCTGTACCTTGAATCTCCACAATGCCGCCAGATCCGGTCATGACGAAATTTGCATCCGTTTCAGCATCCGAATCTTCTACATAATCCAGATCAAGAACCGGAGTACCCTTGTAAATACCACATGAAATGGCTGCCACATTGTCAGACAACACCTTGTCCGAAACCATGTCGCGGGCTTTCATCCATTCAATACAATCCCGCAACGCGATGAACCCACCGGTTATGGAGGCCGTTCTGGTGCCACCATCGGCCTGGATAACATCGCAGTCGACCGTGATTTGACGTTCGCCCAGTTCTTTCATGTCAACCACCGCACGCAGGGAACGGCCAATCAGACGCTGAATTTCTGAACTTCTGCCGGAGACTTTTCCTGCGCTGACTTCCCTGCGCATGCGCTCATGCGTTGAGCGCGGCAGCATGCCGTATTCAGCAGTCACCCAACCGGAACCAGCACCCCTGAGCCAGGGCGGCACCCGTTCTTCGAGGCTTGCAGTGCAGAGCACATGGGTGTCTCCAAACTTGATGAGACAAGACCCTTCTGCATGTTTGGCAAATCCGCGTTCGATTGAGACTGCGCGCATTTCATCTGGCGCACGTTTGGATGGTCGCATCCGGTAACTCCTGTTTGTAGATTCATCGTGTATGTAGACGGTTCTGTGAAAGTTGGCAAAGCATGAATTTGTAATTACATTCATCGTATGAGTAACAAAGAATGTTTGTCCAAATGAGTGGTCCGTCAGGAAAGATACCCAGCCCCGAAAGCCCCATTCTGGAGCTTGATGAGCGGTCACGCGAAATCTTCCGTCACATTGTCGACAGCTATCTGACAACCGGAGATCCGCTCGGTTCCCGGACGATTTCGCGCCAGCTATCGGTCAACCTGTCACCCGCCACCATTCGCAATGTAATGTCCGATCTGGAGATGCTTGGCTTGATTTATGCTCCGCATACAAGCGCCGGGCGCATGCCGACTGACATCGGGTTGCGGTTTTTTGTCGACAGTTTTCTCGAGATCGGCAATCTCGCGAAAGAAGAACGCGCATCCATCGAAACCCAGATGAATGCAGTTTCGAGCGAGAAAACGTTCGATAATGTTCTGACCGAGGCAAGCCAGCTTCTCTCCGGTCTGTCAAGAACTGCAGGTCTGGTTGTCACAACGAAAGCCGATTTGCGTCTCAAGCACATTGAATTTATCCGCCTTGAGCCAACCAAGGCTCTTGCAGTTATCGTTGGCGAAAACGGTTCTGTTGAAAACAGGATTATAACCCTTCCAGCCGGAACAACCGCTTCAACACTCACGGAAGCAGCGAACTTCATAAACGCCAAAATCGCCGGACAGACCATTGCGGAAGCCAATACGAGTCTCAAACAAATGCATGACGCGGCAAGGAGTGAGCTTGATGAATTAACCCAAAAGCTCGTCAATACAGGCGTAGCAACCTGGGCCGGCAGTACGGATGGACAACCCGGACAGCTGATCATCAGTGGCCACGCCAACCTGCTTGGGAATCTCGAAGCCGCAGATGATCTGGACCGCATCCGTCAGCTCTTTGGCGAACTGGAAGCCAAAGAAAACTTCATGAAACTGCTGGAGCTTACGGAAACCGGTGATGGGGTCAGAATTTTCATCGGGTCTGAAAACAAGCTGTTCTCGCTTTCCGGTTCCTCGGTAATTGTCGCGCCATACAAGGATAATGAACAACGGGTTGTGGGCGCGCTCGGAATCATAGGACCCACGCGGCTCAATTATGCCCGTCTTGTGCCGATGGTGGATTACACGGCAAAAGTTATCAGCCGGATTTTACAATGATAATCGGGCTTTGGCTCTTGATTTTTTGACCGCAAGACCTGATATCGAACACAACTTCCAAGAGATTCAGGAAAAGATTGATGACCGATCAAAACGAGCATCAGGAAAAACAGGCTGCCAAGCCGCAAACAGAAGCCGCAGACATGGAAAACCTTGCCGAGATCAGTGAGGAAGAACTGCTTGCAGCACTTTCTGAAGAAACCCTTGCCGGGGAAACGGTTGAACAAACAGAACCTGCCGGTGAAGGCTTTTCAAACCCTCTTGAGGCACTTGCTGCTGAAAACACCCGGCAGGAAGAAGAAATCACCAGCCTGAAAGACCAGTTGCTACGCACGGCTGCGGAAATGGAAAACCTGCGCAGACGCACGCAAAAGGATGTTGCAGATGCGCGCGCTTTCTCGATTTCTTCTTTTGCGCGTGACATTTTGGGTGTTGCTGACAATCTTCGCCGTGCACTTGAACACGTTGATGAGGCAAACAAGGATGAGCCCGGTCTAAAATCCTTGAGCGAAGGCGTGGAAATGACCGAGCGCGAACTGTTAAACGCGCTTGAGAAAAACGGCGTTAAGCGTATTTCGCCCGAAAACGAAAAGTTTGACCCGAATTTTCATCAAGCCATGTTTGAAGTCCCGAACACGGAAGTTCCAAACAATACCGTCGTCCAAGTGGTGCAGATTGGCTACAAGATTGGTGAACGTGTCCTTCGCCCGGCAATGGTTGGCATCTCGAAAGGCGGGCCAAAAGCCTCTGCTGTAAATGATGAGGAAGAAAAATAGGTTTGCTTTCATAAAGCAGCTGAAATCGTTATAGGTTGTCGGGCTTGAAGGAACTTTACAGCCCGCGCAACATGCCCAAACGCAATCTCAGACTTGATGAACTGATCAATTCAAACGTCATACGCGAACAGCTGACTGAATTGACATCGAACTCCGCCGGAGATGGCTCATCCCCCGCCATCCGTTCTGATGTTCTCAAAATCCTGAAAGAAGCCTCCAAAACGGGGCGCGAAAGAGCCCGCAAGCAACTTTTTGAGGATGGAGACGGCACCGCCTGTGCCTGGCGCATATCCCATGTTCAGGATGAAATCATCCGCATCATTTATGATTTCGCGATAACGCATGTTTACCGCGCAAAAAATGCTTCTGCTGCCGAACAAATAGCGGTTAGTGCAGTCGGCGGATATGGCCGCGGCACACTGGCTCCCGGATCAGACATAGATCTCCTGTTTCTGCTCCCATACAAGCAGACCGCCTGGGGAGAACAGGTCGTTGGATACATCCTCTACATGCTTTGGGACATGGGTTTCAAAGTCGGCCATGCCACGAGGAACATCAACGAATGTATCAGGCTGTCCAAAGAGGACATGACGATCCGCACATCTATTCTGGAAGTACGCTTTCTTCATGGCACGCAAGAACTTTACGACACGCTTGCCAAACGCTTTTCACAGGAAGTGGTAGAAGGCAACGCGAAAGAGTTCATTACAGCAAAGCTTGCAGAGCGGGACAGCAGGCACATCAAGGCCGGTGAATCACGATATCTGGTTGAACCCAATATCAAGGATGGCAAGGGAGGCCTTAGGGACCTGCACACCCTGTTCTGGATCGGCAAATATTTCTACAATCTGGGAAAATCTCACGCACTTGTCGGTGCAGGCATGTTGTCCGAAAAAGAATATCAGCGTTTCCGTCGGGCGGAGAAGTTTCTCTGGACAGTGCGCTGCCACATGCACTTTCTGACCGGACGCCCGGAAGAGCGGCTGTCTTTTGACATACAGCGCGAGATTGCCGAACGGCTCAACTATAGTTCGCATGGCGGTTTGTCAGGCGTAGAGCGGTTTATGAAACACTACTTTCTTGTCGCCAAGGAAGTGGGTGACCTTACGCTTATTGCCTGTGCGAAACTTGAAGAAAAACAGGCGAAGGAAGTTACCGGATGGGACCGTTTTCTACAGTCTGTTGTCCGGCGCAAACGCAAGATCAGGGGCAGCGAGGACTTCATAAACGACAATGGGCGGCTCAACATCAATACCCGTGAGATTTTCAAAAAGGATCCCGTCAACCTGATCCGCTTTTTCAAAGTAGCGGAAGACAACGGACTTGATTTCCATCCGGATGCACTTGAGCTGCTTTCCAAATCCTTGTCCCTTGTGGGGCCTGATCTGCGAAAAAACTCCGAAGCAAACGAGATATTTCTGCAATTGCTGACCAGTAAAAAAGGTCCGGAAAGAATGTTGAGGCGAATGAATGAAACCGGCTTTCTCGGCAAATTCATTCCTTCGTTCCGCAAGGTTGTCGCCATGATGCAGTTCAACATGTATCACCACTATACGGTTGATGAGCACCTCATTCGCTCCGTAGGCGCGTTGTGGGGTATTGAGAGCGGAAAAATTGGCAACGAGCATCCGCTGTCTTCGGAATTGCTGCCACTCATAAAAGACCGGACAATTCTGTATGTCGCCTTGTTTCTCCATGACATCGCAAAAGGCAGGAAAGAAGACCACTCGATTGCCGGCGAACGCATAGCCAAGAGCCTTTGCCCACGGCTTGGTCTCTCGGAAGATCAAACTGCAATGATTGCCTGGCTTGTTCGTGAACACCTAACAATGAGCATGATTGCACAGGGGCGTGACCTGTCTGACCGCAAGACGATCCAGGACTTTTCTGAAGTCGTGCAGGAAGTGGAGCGGATGCGATACCTCGTTGTCCTTACCGTTTGCGACATCCGTGCTGTGGGGCCGGGCGTCTGGAACGGCTGGAAAGGCCAGCTCTTGCGGACGCTCTATTACGAAACTGAACTTATGCTGAATGGCGGCTTTTCCAGGGTTCCACTCAAGGCACGGGTCGCTGCAGCAAAAGAAGAACTCATTCAGCAGCTCGAGAGCTGGAATGAGGAAGACAGGACGAAATATACAGGCCTTCTCTATCCGGCCTACCTGCTTTCCACCGACCTCGAAGCCCAGGTCCGGCATATCAATTTTCTGAAAGAAACCCACGAAGATGAACTTGCACTTGCCACCTCTGTCTACACAAAACAGTTTGAGGCAATCACCGAGATTACGGTGATCGCGCCTGATCACCCCCGCTTGCTGTCCATTATCGCCGGTGCCTGTGTTGCGGCCGGGGGTAATATTGTCGACGCCAAGATTCATACCACCAATGATGGACGCGCACTTGATTCAATTTTCATCAACCGCGAATACAGTGATGATGCAGACGAGCTTCGACGCGCATCCCGCATTGGCAAAATGATTGAGGAAGTCCTGTCAGGTAAAACCAGCCTTCCGAACGTCATTGCCCGCAACAGTCGTCCAAGGGGCAGGTACAAGGCCTTCTCGATTCCACCAAAAATTGAAATCAACAACGAGTTCTCGGACACTTTCACAGTCATTGAAATCGAATGTCTTGACAGGCCGGGACTGCTGTCAGAACTCACTGGTGCCCTTGCTGACCTCAATCTTGACATTGGCTCTGCCCACGTTGTCACCTTTGGCGAAAAGGCAAATGACAGCTTTTACGTACGCGATCTTGTGGGCCACAAGATTGAGAATCCTGCACGACTGAAAAAAATAAAAAACACGCTCCTGCAGACAATGCAGCCTGAAATCAAAGAGGCTGCCCAGTGAGCCTGATCAAAAAGTTTGCTTCCGTCGGCAGCGCCACCATGGCAAGCCGGGTGCTTGGGTTTGCGCGCGAGGCAATGATCGCAGGTCTGCTCGGTACAGGTCCGGTAGCAGACGCTTTTTATGCCGCTTTCCGGTTTCCCAACCTGTTTCGCCGGCTCTTTGCAGAAGGGGCCTTCAACTCGGCGTTTGTGCCCCTTTTTTCAAGCGAACTTGAAAAGGGAGGCCGGGATGCAGCCCGCGCCTTTGCCGAAAAGATACTGTCGGTATTGCTTCCAACACTTCTGATCTTGTCCGTTTTGGCGATGGTGTTCATGCCCTTTCTGGTTGGAACAATCATCGCGCCAAAATTTGCTGAAAATCCGGAGAAGTTTGATCTGACCGTACTGCTGGCACAGATCATGTTTCCATACCTCGCCGCCATGTCTCTGGTTGCAATGTTGTCGGGAGTTCTGAATGCATTCCGACATTATTTTCTGGCTGCCATGGCACCGGTTTTGCTTAATCTGGTTCTAGTAGGTGTACTTGTGGCAGGCTGGTATCATGGCTGGAACCAGCGGGATATTGGCATTTTCCTGGCCTGGGGCGTCTTCGCTGCTGGCATATTGCAGCTGGCCCTCCTCGTTTATGGTGTCAGAAAGCAGCAGTTTGGTCTTTCGCTGAAATGGCCAAGCCTTTCTCCCTCCGTCAAACGTCTGCTTGTCCTGGCGCTCCCGACCGCAATTGCGGGAGGCATTACCCAAATCAACCTGCTTGTTGGCCAGATCATCGCTTCAGCCCAGGAAGGTGCGATTACAATCATGAATCTTGCCGACAGGCTGGTTCAGTTGCCTCTTGGCATTATAGCCATTTCCATCGGTGTAGTCCTCCTGCCCGAACTCACGCGCGCTCTTGCAGCTGAAAACAAATCTGAAGCCATGCATTTGCAGAACAGAAGTCTGGAGTTCGGGTTGGGGCTTACGATACCTGCTGCAGTTGGTTTGTTCATGATCCCGCTACCGATTGTGGCGCTGATTTATGAACGCGGCGCTTTCCTGCGTGAAGACAGCGAGTTGACAGCGCATGTTCTTGCGGCCTTTTCCATCGGCCTTCCTTCTTTCGTGCTGATCAAGATATTGCAGCCCTCCTACTACGCCCGCGAAGACATGCGCACACCGATGTGGTTTTCCGGGATAAACGCAGTCATTAATATCATTCTGAGTATTCTGTTTTTTCCGGTCTTGGGTGTTGTGGGCTTGGCGATCGCGACAAGCATTGCAGGCTGGCTCAATGCAATCCTGCTCTGGCTCGTCCTACAAACAGGAAACCACTATCGGGTATCGGGAAAAACAATTCGCAATATTGTGCTTATCTGTATTTCCAGCCTCGCAATGGCTGGCGTTTTGCATTTTGGCCAGCAATGGCTGGGCTCAGCGCTTGTTGATACAGGTTTGATAGAACGCATTTTCGGGATTGGCTTGCTGATCCTGGTTGCGAGCCTCACATACTTCGTTTTGGTCATTCTTACCGGAGCCATTCCAAAGTCTTACCTTCTCAGGATGATAAAACGTGAAGCATAGCTGCGCTCAGTCCCTTGCCTTCATTTGATCCATCGGTCATAACCCGCGCAAAAATCCATCATACGGACCCGCAAAAATGGCTCAACCGACCAATCGCGTCTTTTCAGGCGTGCAACCTACCGGCAATCTTCATCTCGGGAATTATCTCGGAGCAATCCGCAAATTTGTAGCACTTCAGTCCAGCCATGAGTGTATCTATTGCGTTGTTGATCTGCATGCGGTTACGGCAGAACTGGTACAGGAAGATTTACGAACCCAGACCCGTGAAATCGCCGCCGCTTTCATTGCGTCAGGCATCGATCCGAAAGCCCACATCGTGTTCAACCAGAGCCAAGTCAAGGAACATGCGGAACTTGCGTGGCTGTTTAACTGTGTTGCAAGAATGGGCTGGTTACGCCGCATGACCCAGTTCAAGGAAAAGGCGGGCAAGAATGCCGAGGAAGCTTCCGTCGGTCTTTTCACCTATCCGAACCTCATGGCAGCAGACATTTTGCTGTATCGCGCGACCCATGTTCCGGTTGGTGATGACCAGAAACAGCATCTGGAACTCACACGCGAAATAGCCGGCAAGTTCAACTATGATTTTGCTGACCGGATAGCAGAGCTTGGGCATGGAGAAGCATATTTTCCGATTACGGAACCTGTTATCGAAGGCCCGGCAACACGGGTAATGTCCTTGCGCGACGGAAGCCGAAAAATGTCCAAGTCTGAGCCTTCCGAC
>JBCCYR010000018.1:0-15875 GCA_039189355.1 Pseudomonadota bacterium | reverse complement strand
TTGGGGTCGATGATACCGCTTGGCACCGCACTGGAGAATTCCGGCGGCACTGCATTGATCGCAGAGCAGATTGTTGCGGTGACTTCCGGTTATGCGCCGTGGATAGTACTCACGATCCTCATGATTGTTGTCATGACGCTTTCGGATGTGCTGAACAATACAGCGACTGCAGTCATTGGTGCGCCCATCGCTGTGGATATTGCAAACCGGCTTGAAGTCAATTCCGACCCGTTCCTGATGGCTGTGGCAATTGCAGCATCCTGTGCATTCTTGACGCCGATCGGTCACAAGAACAACACGCTGATCATGGGGCCGGGGGGCTACAGTTTCGGTGATTACTGGAAAATGGGATTGCCGTTGGAGATCATCGTTATTGGTGTGGCGGTCCCTGCGATCCTGGTCTTCTGGCCGTTATGAATCTGATCCAAACTCTGAAAAGGAATTTACATGAACAAGGCTGTTGTTGTCGGTAAAGGCATTGTTGAAATTAATGCAGGTAAAAAAGGCCCCAGAATTGGGATTGTCTGCAATGTGCATGGCAACGAACTCTGCGGACGCAAGGCGGTTCACAAAGTTCTTTCAAAGTATGAAATCCAGCGCGGGTCGCTCGTATTGATTGATGGCAATCAGGAAGCTGCATTGCTGAACCGCCGCTTCGTGGCCTCTGACATGAACAGGATGTTTACAAGGAAACAACTGGCGAACAAAAAGGCCGACCAGGATTTGTTGCGCGCGCAATATCTGGCGAAAACCATACCCACACTTGGCCTTGACCATGCAATTGACTTCCATTCCACCAGTAGCGAAACGAAACATCCTTTTTCTGTCAGCTTTCCAGGCTCTGAAAAGCTGACGGCCCTATGTCCTGTCGTACATATTTACGGCTGGCCTTCTGTAACGGGCACCACACCCGGTACACTGGTTGAATACATGAATACCAAGGGCATACCGTCTGTGGTGATTGAGGCTGGTCAGCATGTGGCAGAAGCCTCTATTCGTGTGGCAGAAAAAACTCTTCTCTCTGCGCTGTCCCACTTCAAGCTGATCAGCTTGAAGAAACCATTCAGAATCCCCGCGCAGAAGAAGTTCGAAGTCTTTGATCAAGTCATGGTAGGCGACGCAGAAACGTTCAGGTTCACACGGCAATATGCGAGTTTTGACAGACTGAAACCGGGCGAAAAAATCGCAAAGGACAAGACCCGGTCTTATGAGGTGCCAGATGAAAAAGGTCTGTCTATTTTAATGCCGGCGTTGCAGAAGAATGTTACCGACGGAACATCGCCCGGGGCCTACTATCTGATGCGGTCGCTATAGAAAAAACCGGCAGAACAGATGTTCCGCCGGTTTTGGAATCTGAAAAATCAATTTGCTTACGGATTGCGAAGGGTCATTGTTCCGATCCCTGCAGCAATATTAAGGCCTTGCTGGACCTGACCACTGAAGGGTTGAAGGGCAATGGACTGGTCAAACCCTCCGAGCATTGCATTGGCACCAAGCCCTGCGCCAATACTGGCCTCTGCAGAAAGGCCTGCATAGTTACCTTCCAGGGCACCCGCTTCAAGTTCTGTCGTCGGCGCAAAAACAATCCAGGTGATTGTCGTTCTCTCGGTTTCACCGATATCGATGCCGAATTTTTTGACATTGCCAACATAATTCTCACGGAAGTTATCAATGCCTAAAAAGCTGCAGGTCATGTCCTTGCTTGAACCAAGAATGAAACCTGAACCACCCTCTCCATCGCAAGTGAGCGTACCCACTTCAATCCGGGCTTCAATTGCCGAAACGGGAGTGGAGACTGCTGCAATACTTGCAGCGGTAGTCATGCCAATTAGTAGTTTGCGTAAAAAGTTTTTAGTCATGTGTTAAATCCATGTTTTGGGAGCCTAAGCATATATTTTCGCTGCTAAAAATGGTTCAAAGATGGCCATTCTGTCTAATTTCGACTCTTTGTTTTTCGTCTATAGGTAGCAGGCGCGATGCCGACGTGTTTCTTGAATATTCTGCTAAAAGCGGCTTCAGACTGATATCCTGCTGTTTCGGCAATACGAATGATCGGTTCGTCAGTGGTGGCTAACTGTTGCCGTGCAATTTCCATTCGCCAATGTGTCAAATATGTAAGCGGTGTAACAGTCATGCACTTGGAAAAACGGCTGGTAAATGCTGTCCTCGACATGCCGGCAATATCGGCCAGCTTTTCCAGCGTCCAGGAATTTCCAGGATTCTGATGGATTGCAGTAATCGCGCGGGCAATACTGGTATCGGCAAAGCCAGATAGTACAGGAACTTCTGTTTCCAGATTATCGAGATAGGCACGAAGCGCTTGTGCAAACACGATCTCTGACAGTTTCAATGCGATCAGGTCCCCACCCTGTTTGTGACGACCGGCTTCATTGCCAATTACTTTCAGTGTGTTCTCCATCCATATGCCGGCTGACTCGCCGTAATTCTTGATATGTATGTGCGAAGGAAGGGCTTCGATAAGTAGGTTTTTGGCATCCTTGTCAAAAGCGAAATGCCCGCATACCAGTTGTGTCTCGTGATTTGTGCCCAACTTGCCATATACGAGCGCACCAGTTCCGTTGAAGCCCGATTCCTCGATAACCTGATCCAGTGTTGCTGCCGAGTTTTCTGTTGCCGGATCGCAATACAGCGTATGTGCTGCACCCCTTGTAATGATAACCAGATCACCTTGCTCCATCAGAACCGGTGGTTTGTCGGGCTCAATTCTGATTAGACAACGTCCCTTGTGCGCAAAGTGGAATCTTGCGACTTTCTCAAAAGAAGGAACGCGCACACTCCATGGAGAGGTAAAGGAAGTGCGGAAATACAGGGTTCCCTTCAGTTGAAGTCGTGAGAGAATATCGCTTAGCAAGTCCATCTTTTCTTCCTCAAAGACATTTGGACAGCATTTAGCAAACTTATATGCATCGAGCAATTTACTGTACGATCAATCAAGAAATCGGGATTAATCATCATTCATTAATTCAAACTAGTTTCCTAACTTGTCTGTGTAGTAACCTTGCCGGTTTTCTACCCAACAACTGAAAGGAACTCGTTATGAAAGTTAAGTCTGTTTTTCTGGGCTTGGTCATGGCTTCAGGGCTTGCGCTTGCCCCCGCCTTCGCAGAAAGCCCTGCAGAGCTGAATGATCTCGAAATTGCACATGTTGCTTACACTGCAGACAATATTGACATTCGTTACGCCCATTTGGCGCTTGCGATTTCAAACAATCCGGATATCCGCGAGTTTGCCGAAAACATGATCAACGATCATACGGCGGTAAACGAACAGGCACTTGCCTTGCTGAAGAAACTCAATGCGCAACCACAAGACAATTTTCTCAGCAAACAGCTTATTGCCAATTCGGAAAAGCTGATTGATGAGATGAGCAAATTACGCGGCGTGGAGTTTGACCGCCGTTATGCGGAGAACGAACTGGCGTATCACAAGGCCGTCAATGAACTGGTCGAGAGGGTCTTCATTCCAAATATTGAAAATGAAGAAGTGAAAGCCCTGTTCGAAACTGGTCTGGGCATCTTCAAGGCGCATGAAACCCATGCGGAAATGATGGTCAAGGAAGTTAACTGAAAACCCGAATTTATAAAGGGCAGGGAACAGACCTTGCCCACTGTTTAAGGAATTAAAACAATGCGTTTTGTTACCAAATCCATTCATGCCTATCTGGACTATCCCGTTGCACTCGGCCTGTTTGTAATGCCATTTCTATTGGGTCTCGGATCTTCCAACCCCTTAGCGTTCTGGTTATCGGTTGCCACCGGCATCGCTGCTTTTGTGCTTACCGTGCTGACCGATCACCACTTGGGCATCTTCAGGGTGCTTTCCTACAAGTTTCACCTGGCCGTAGATTTCCTCGTGGGAATCGTATTCGTCATTGCTCCATTTGTTCTGGGGCTTGGTGGACTGGATGCATATTATTACTGGTTCCTTGGAGCAACTGTGCTGGTCGTCGTAGGCCTGCACAAGGAAGAAGACGCTGCATTGGCAGCGTGACTTTATGAATATGCAATAAAATGCATAAACCTGGTATGTCTCTAACGGGGTCAACTCCGTTTAGGCATCCCACTTGCTTAGGGCATCATCATCCGCATCCTTGGCATCCACCCAATTGCCTTCTTTCCCCTTGATATCGTGTTCCTTTTTCCAGAAGGGCGCGCGGGTTTTCAGAAAGTCCATAAGGAAGTTTGCGCCGTCAAATGCTGCCTGCCGGTGCCGTGATGCAGCGACAACCAGAACAATGTTTTCCCCCGGCGCAATTTTGCCGTATCGGTGAATGGCTGAAATGCCATCAAGGCCAAAACGCTCGATTGCCTGTTCGGCAATACGTGTAATTTCTGCTTCCGCCATGCCTGGATAGTGTTCAAGTTCAAGGGCTGAAAGAGCCCCTTCTTCATCGCGGCATAATCCACTGAAAGTGACAACGGCCCCAATGTTTTTGTTATTAGCAGTCAGACGTTTGATTTCTGCTTCAATATCGAAATCTTCAGTCTGTGTTTTGATGTAAGGCTTGATCATGGTGGCCTCAGCCGCCGGTCATGGGCGGGAACAGGGCAATTTCATTTGCAGTTGAAATCGATGCGCCACGATCGCGCTCATGCTTCTGGTTGATGGCTACCTGGATGATTGCTTCATGTTCGAACACGTCAGCAAAAACTGCATCCCGCGCTTTCAGCCAGTCAAACAGGTTGGCAACCGTCTCCACATCCTTGGGAAGTTCCACAACTTCTTCATTGATGCCCAATCGTTCACGCAACCATGCAAAGTAAACAAGCTTCATCTGAAGATCCTACTCTATGATGTGCCGCAGTCCGGCGCGGAAATAATCATATCCTGTGTAGAGCGTAATCAAGGCAGCAATCCATAGCAACACCAATCCGGTATGTGTTGTGTACGGGAAAATCTTGTCTCCGGCTGATCCGGCAAGCAGGAAGCCGATCGCAAGCATCTGGATTGTGGTCTTCCACTTAGCAATCCAGGTAACCGGAACACTGACTTTCAGTTCCGCGAGGTATTCCCGCAATCCGGAAACCAGTATTTCACGGCACAGGATGATGATGGCGGCCCATAGCGACCAGCCTGCAATGGTCTTGTCGGTATCAGCTGCAAGAAGAAGCAGGCAAGTGGCGACCAGAAGCTTGTCGGCAATCGGATCCAGCATGCGCCCGATGTTGGAAGTCTGTTGCCAGATTCTCGCCAGATAGCCGTCCAGAAAATCTGTGACACTTGCAATGAAAAAAACCGCGAGTGCCGACCAGCGGGCAAAATCTGAAGATTGCAGTTTCCCCTCCAGATAAAAACACAGCACAACTAGGGGCACGGCCAGAATACGCCCATAGGTCAGCATGTTGGGAATGCTGTAAAGAAGTGCCGGTTTGTCTTTCTTAATTTCGCTCATGCCGCAGTCAAAGCCGAATCTGCAATAAAATTCAATGCGTTTCTTTCGACATCAATGAAAATGATCGTATATCGCCTGTGCTGTCTGTGCTGAAATGCCTTCCACTTCTTTCAAATCGCTCAAAGCAGCCCTGGAAACGGCCTTTGCCGTTCCGAACCGGTTGAGAAGTGCACGTTTGCGTCCAGGCCCTATGCCGGCAATCTCGTCGAGCGGATTTTTGATCATTTCCTTCTTGCGGCGGGCACGATGGGAGCCGATGGCAAACCGGTGGGCCTCATCCCGCAAACGCTGGACAAAATAGAGAACGGCATCGCGTTCAGGAAGCATGAAGGATGGCTTGCCTTTGATAAAAAACTTTTCCCGGCCTGCGTCCCGGTCCGGTCCTTTTGCAATACCGACCATGGGAACGGAGTTTTCCAGTCCCATTTCCGTCATGGTTTCGTAGACCGCGTTGAGCTGCCCCAATCCGCCATCAATCAGCAGAAGATCAGGCCAAACACCGGTTTCTCCTTCCGGCACATCCTGTTCGTTAGGCATCCCATGCTCCTTCACGAGACGAGAAAAGCGTCGCGTCATGACTTCCCGCATCATGCCGTAATCATCCCCCGGAACAAGATCTTCCGATTTGATGTTGAACTTTCGATAGTGGTTTTTGGCAAAGCCTTCCGGACCGGCAACGATCATTGCGCCAACGGCATTCGTCCCCATGATGTGTGAGTTGTCATAAACCTCTATGCGGTTTGGAGTTTTCTCAAGACCGAAAGCTTCGGCGACCCCTTTCATGAGTTTGGCCTGGGTTGAGGTTTCAGCGAGTTTACGTTCAAGGGCTTCCTTTGCATTGGTCGCAACATGCTCGACCAGTTCGCGTTTTTCCCCGCGCTTCGGCACAAGCAGTTCAATCTTGTGCTCTGCCCGGATTGAAAAAGCCTCGCTCAGAAGCTCCAGTTCCCCGGTATCGTGGGACAGGAGGATTTGCCGTGGGCAGGGTCTGTCATCGTAAAACTGGCCAAGAAATGCGCCTAGAACCTCACCCGGTTCAATCGCCTTGTCAGCGCGTGGAAAATACGCGCGATTACCCCAGTTTTGTCCTGTTCGGAAGAAGAAGACCTGGATGCAGGTCATGCCGCCTTTTTGTTGTACGGCAAACACATCCGCTTCCTGCACCGAGCGCGGGTTTATGCCCTGATGGCTTTGGACATGCGAAAGGGCGGAAAGCCGGTCCCGGTAAATGGCTGCCCGCTCGAAATCAAGGTTTTCAGATGCTTCTTCCATCTGTTTGGCAAGGGAAGCCTGCATTTGCGAGCTTTTGCCCATCAGAAAGTCTTTCGCTTCCTGCACCAGTCTTGCATATTCATCTTCTGAAACCTCTCCGGTGCAGGGCCCTGCACAGCGTTTGATCTGGTGTAGCAGGCAAGGGCGTGTTCGGCTTTCAAAGACGGAGTCAGTGCAGGTGCGAACCAGAAATGCCCGCTGCATTGCGTTAAGCGTCCGGTTCACGGAACCCGCAGATGCGAAAGGCCCGAAATAGGTGCGCTTTTTGCTGCGTGCGCCACGGTGTTTGAAAATGCCTGGGGAAGGGTGGTCGTCACTAATGACAATATACGGAAAGCTTTTGTCATCACGCAGAAGGACGTTAAATTTAGGGCGCAGTCGCTTGATGAGATTGGCTTCCAGAAGCAGCGCTTCCATTTCCGTATGGGTGGTTACGAACTCCATGTTCGCCGTTTCCCGGATCATCCGGGCGATGCGGTTGGTATGCCCACCCATTTTTGCGTAGGAAGCGACTCGCTTTTTCAATGTTTTCGCCTTGCCCACATACAGGACATCGCCATTCGCATCGAACATGCGATAGACACCGGGAGAATTCGGCAGGCGCTTTACGAATTCACCGATCAGTTCAATGCCGGACTTGCCAGATTCCGCAGGCACAGACTCTTCCCAGACGATTTCCGCTGCTTCACCGGTTGTCGAGGCGAGTTTGAGTTTTTTGACAGGTTGATCGGTCATCCGTCGAAATTAATAGAGTCGTGGAGAAATTTCGAGTGTTACTCGACAATTCCCGCGATATCCGGCGTTTCCCAGGCAAGATGCTGACCGCCGTCCAGCGCAATGAGTTGGCCGGTAATGGATCTGTTTTCGTAGAGATACCGAATTGTGGCGCCAAATTCTGAAAGCTCTGGTCCGCGCTTCAAAAGCAAACCATCAAGCTGTTTCTGGAAATCTTCGGACGCCTGTCTGGCATTTTGCAGGGTAGGACCCGGCCCGATTGCGTTGACGCGGATACGTGGTGCAAACGACATCGCCATGCTTCGGGTTGCAGTCCACAGAGCAGATTTTGAAAGTGTATATGAAAAGAAATTCGGATTGAGCCGCAACACGCGTTGATCGATCATGTTGACAATCAAGCCATCTGTCAGAGACTGGGATACCATCTCTGCGGCAAGTATTGCCGGTGCCTTGAGGTGAATTGCAAAATGTATATCCCATGACTGGCCGTCGAATTCACGGGCCGAGTCATCGTTGAAAATGGAAGCGTTGTTTACAAGCAGGTCAACGGGGCCAAGCGCATCTGCTGCCATCTTGAAAATGTTCTTGGTTGCTTTGGCATCGGTCAAATCTCCGGAAACGGCACATGCTTTCACGCCTTGCTTCAACGCCAATTCACATAATTTTTCGGCAGAATCCCTAGATGAGGCGGCATGAATGGCAACGTTAAAACCGTTTTGGGCAAGATCGGTTACAATTGCTGCGCCAATCCGCTTTGCGCCGCCTGTAACAAGTGCTGTTTTCATGAAGCCTGGCCTTATTTCAAAAATGCTGCACCAAGATAGATGATGTAGGCAGTCATCATGACAAGCCCGCTTCGGCGGCTAACGCGTTTTTTGTACCAGGCGAGCCAGCCAAGCAGCAGGCAAACACCAAGCATGACCCACATGTCAACATGAATGAGATGCTCGCCCACCTCCACATTCGCAATTATGGTGGTAACACCCATGATTGCGGCTATGTTGAATACATTGGACCCGACTACGTTGCCGATCGCCACGCTTGAACTGCCCCGGATGACAGCCATCATGGAAGCTGAAAGTTCAGGTAATGAAGTGCCAATGGCTACAATTGTCAGTCCGATAATCTCATCTGATACACCCAAACTGCTGGCAATGGCACGTGCCGCGTCTACGGTTAGCCATGCGCCCAGCGGAAGCAGCGCAATGCCTGCAAGCAATAGTCCGACAGACAGCAAAAGACTGGATGGAAGTTCCGGAACATCATCATGATAGTCGTGGAGATCTTCAGGTTTGCGCCGTTTGGCTGACAGGTATTGATCAAACAGGAACAAACAAAGCAGCGTTATCAGAATGAAGCCGTCAATTCGTCCCATATAGCCCTTTGCAAGCATGCCTATGAACACGACGGTAATGCCGACCATGATAAGGATGTTGCGGCCAACTCCGCGTTCCGCGCAGGATTGTGCCTTGATCAGGGCAGGTAATCCAAGCACCAGCAGAACATTTGCAATGTTTGAGCCGACAACATTGCCGATTGCCAGACCACCTGATCCGGCAAGGGCAGCTTGAACGGAAATAAACATTTCCGGTGCGGATGTGCCTAACGAGACAATTGTAAGCCCGATAATCAGTGGCGGTATCATCAGGCTCTCGGCAATTTTGAC
Organism: Pseudomonadota bacterium; assembly: GCA_039189355.1. Classification (GTDB taxonomy): domain Bacteria; phylum Pseudomonadota; class Alphaproteobacteria; order Rhizobiales; family Rhizobiaceae; genus JAALLB01. The sequence continues at coordinate 6,789 of JBCCYR010000018.1, read as the reverse complement.
TGATCCGCGAACCAGAACATCCCCTCCGATGACAAGTACAGTTAGGCCTAGCACCAGAAGTAGAAAATCCATCATGCGCGAATCTGAGAAAAGTTGTTGAGATATGAATAACTTATTCGTGCCTATATAGGTGGCCTTGAGTAGGGTTGTTAGTGCCAGGCTGAAACTTTCTGCTGTCCACCTGAAAATCATGAAGACACATTCTTGTCACCTAAAGACCATGGTTCTTTTCTTTGATCGCCGCATTTTAAGTGCAGACTTTACATGCTGCGGGGCGTTCGCATGGAAAAGGAACACGTCATGCATAAAGCATTAGCAAACACTGTGGCTTTGGGATTTGGTGTCTTGGCATTCACGCAACCTGTATACTCAGCAGATACAGTGGTTGAGGAACAACTGATACCGCAACCCCCTGAGGTTGAGGTGGATACAAGTGAATGGGGTGGGTTTTATCTGGGGGCCTATGGAGGTTACAGCTGGTTTGATGCTGATGGTGCGACTGCTGCTGGTGGTGAGGCGGATGGCGAAGGTGGCAAGATTGGCGCATATACCGGTTATAACTGGCAGTTTGACAACAATATCGTGACCGGCCTTGAAGCATTGGGTGGCTATTCGGATGCCGATGCCTCAACGGCAACTGTAGCTGTCGAGCAGGAATGGGAAGCTTCCTTGAGAGCACGTCTTGGTTATGCCTTTGAACAGTCAGTGATTTACAGCTTTGCAGGCCTGGCGGTTACTTCAATTGAGGCCGCAACGCTGACAGGCTCGGATTCCGAAACACTCGGCGGTTATACCCTGGGTGCGGGTTGGGAAACTTTTCTTAAAGACAATATCACGGCACGGATTGAATACGGTTTCTCGGATTATGAGGAAGAAAACTTTGTACTCGGTAATCCCGCCAGCAATAATATTGATTTTCAGGACCAGAGCGTAAACGTAGGTATCGGGTTCAAGTATTGATGTTGTAATTTCGTCTCGAAAGTTGCCGCCCTAAACAAGACCAATTTGCTTTGTAAGTTGAAAATGGTTTGGGTGCTGTCCGGGTTTATCATGATTCATTAACCATGAGCACTTAACCTAAAGGCAGCAAGGGCATAAGACATTGATCAATACAGGCAACGAAACTACACGCAAACTGATGGCTAACTGGATCATTCAGTTCATTCTGGCCGCTGTTTTTGCTCCATTAGTCCTTTATTCAGGTGTGGCATCTGCCAATGATTTTCTGGCTCCTTGGAAGAATGCAGACCAAGCGCTTGTCTTGGACGCCTATGAGCGTAATCCGATTGATTGGTCGAAAGTGGTCCAAAACAAGCAGATTCGTGCATTCATAGGAAAATCCAGCGATGGTTTGCCCCCTCCATATAATTGTCCGATGAAAAATGAGACAGAGAAAACGCTGTGCAAAAAGACTTTCCAGAACTACTGGCTTAAGCGCGAACTCTACCACACCCGGAAAACCGCTGCGAAAAATCTCGGTCTCAAATGGGGCGCATATCACTTGGGTCGGCCTGGAAACCCTATTGATCAGGCAAACCATTTCATTGATTTTGCCGAGCCGCAGCCGGATGAACTGATCGCGCTGGACATTGAGCACGATGATCCCGAGAAGTGGATTTCATTCAAGGATGCCGAAATCTTTGCCAAACATATCAAGCACCGCTTGGGTCGTTATCCGATACTGTATACCAATCACAATACTGCAAAACGTATCGCATTGCGGCGTAATCAGTTTCCCCTCTTGTCCAGATTGCCTTTGTGGTATGCCCGGTACAAAGGGGACATACGCGGTGTTTTTCCAATGGGTAATTGGCAGAGCTATGCGCTCTGGCAGTTTTCCTCACACGTCAATTGCAACAAACGCCGTTGCCTATACAGGGTAAATGGAACCCAGACAGATATTGACGTGAATGCTACCGGTTTAACGATTGCACAACTGGAAGAAGCCTGGCCGTTTAATGAACTTAAGCCTTTCGTTCCCATTCCAGATCAGGATAGCCGTGTTTTAGTTGCCAAGGCGAGCAAGCCGCAACCTGCTACACGCTTCAAGGTTTCCTATACACTCGATCTCGGGAAACGGAAAAAGGTGAAACTCACCAGCATTGCAGTGCCAACGCCACGTAAAGCCGTAATTCAGGTTGATGCCACACAGGTCGCCAGTGTCGGTTTGTCCGAACCCTCGAAGTTGAGCGATTCAGTTTCTATCAATGAAAAACAACTTGGAATGGGCAGTAGTGATCCGTTTCTGACCGCGTCTGCGACAATCCAGACAACCCAATCCTATTCGCCTGTGAGCTACGGATACACGACTTATGAAACCAAGTACAACAAGCTACAGCATCATGACGAACGATACACTTGGTGATTAGTGTCCGCCGCGGCTCAGAACCCTGCAGCGTCCATCGTAGTAACGCCAGGGATCAACACCATGAATGCAATACTCAACGTTCCAGGTAAATCCGGCAAAGCCCGCGCCCTGTTCTATCAGGTAATGAATGCGATGTGATTGGCCATTGTCGAAATGTGCATCGCCGTGACAGTAGTGACGGTTTATCGGAGAATAGGGAAACGGATTGGTAATGTGGTTGTGCGGGTTTGAAACATTGTCCAGTTTCAGTCCGCGCTCCTGCCAATAAATTCGCTCGGTCCGGTTGAAACGCTTAACAATCTTTTTGAGAACTTTCTCTGAAGTGCAAGCAGGAAATCTCTCAATCGCAAATGATGCCTTGGGTTGAAAATTGGCAAGCAATACAGCCGACAAAAAAGCGAATACCAAAAGAACTCTCATGCAATGACTCCTACTTTTCTGGACGAAAAGTCCGTTATTTCGGGAACCGGGTCAAGTAAAGAATCGAATATATTGGCATCAGTCAGCAGTGCTCGCGCACAATTGCCGGATTGTATCCGGATAAAGTCTGTGCTCTTCAACCAGCACACGAGCTGCAAGTGTATCCGGAGTATCATCCGGTAACACCGGGGCAGTTGTCTGGGCAATGATTTCTCCACCATCCATTTCTGCATTCACATGGTGAATCGTGCAGCCATGTTCCGTTTCACCAGCTTGTATCGCCCGGGCATGTGTATCCAGTCCCTTGAATTTGGGAAGCAGGCTCGGGTGAATGTTGATGATCCTGTTTTCATATCGGTGAGTGAAGTCTGCAGACAGAATGCGCATGTAACCGGCAAGGCAGATCAGATGAATGTCATATGCATCAATCGTTTCAGAAATTGCAGCTTCATGGTGCGATTTGGATGAATAATCTGATCTTGCAAACGCAAAGGCGTCGATATTGGCTTCGGCTGCAGTTTCGAGCCCCTTGGCTTCCGGATTGTCAGAAATTACCAGGACAACTTCTGCGGGGTAATTCTCTTGCCGGGTTGCATCGAGAATTGCTTCCATGTTTGATCCGCGCCCGGAGATCAATACAGCAAGCCTCTTTCTCGGTTCATTCAGCAAGCAAATGCTCCCTTGAATGACACCGCGTCAGCACCATCGGCCATGATTTCACCAATCCTCGCAACGGTTTCATGTTCATCTGCCAGAATACGCTCAACTTCGTCAGCGTTGGATTCATCAACGATTATCACCATCCCGATCCCGCAATTAAAGGTGCGCAGCATCTCTTCTTCAGTGATGCCGCCTGCTTTTTGCAGCCATTGGAAAACCGGAGGAACTGATACCGCATCAAGGTTTATATGTGCACCCAAACCGGATGGCAGTACGCGAGGAATGTTTTCGGTGAAGCCGCCACCTGTAATGTGTGCCAGTGCCTTTACTTTCCCTGTTGCACGGATCGCTTTGAGCAAGGGTTTTACATAAATCCTTGTGGGTTCAAGAAGCGCTGAGGCAACGCTCTTGCCGTTTTCGAATGGTGCAGGCGCATCCCATCCCAGTCCCTGCATGTCTACAATCTTGCGGACAAGGGAAAAGCCGTTCGAATGCAATCCGGATGAAGAAAGGCCGAGCAGGACATCTCCCTCCGCAATGTTTTTAGCGGGAAGGATGCCATCGCGTTCTACAGCACCAACAGCAAAACCGGCCAGATCATAATCCTTGCCGGAATACATGCCGGGCATTTCTGCTGTTTCTCCGCCGATCAGCGCTGCGCCTGCTTGTCTGCATCCTTCTGCAATGCCTTCCACAATGGCCGTTGCTTCCCCAAGTTCCAGTTTTCCCGTTGCAAGATAGTCCAGAAAGAAGAGAGGCTCTGCTCCTTGTACAACAAGATCGTTCACACACATGGCAACCAGATCGATCCCGACTGTATCGTGGATGCCGGACTCAATCGCGATCTTGAGTTTTGTTCCTACCCCATCATTTGCGGCAACCAGAACCGGATCTTTGAAACCCGTTGCTGCAAGATCAAACAACCCTCCGAAGCCGCCGATGTCCGGATTGGAACCGGTGCGCGCAGTTGACTTCACAGCAGGCTTTATGGCTTCGACAAAAGCGCTTCCTGCATCAATATCCACACCAGCATCTGCATAGCTTAAACCGTTGTGTGAGTTGGCATTTGATGAAGACATGGTATGCCCCAAAGATTGTGTAAAGCCTTAGAATCTGCGAAACCTGTATCACACACATTGGCCGTAAGGGAGTGTTAGATGGACGATAGTCTGAGGATAAAGGTAAGAAACCAGATTTATTTCTGGTTGATCGCATTATGCTTCTTTCTCGGGTTCCTCTGGGTCTTCGCCGACATTCTTCTTCCTTTCATCGCCGGGATGGCACTTGCCTACTTTCTTGATCCGGTTGCAGACCGTCTTGAAAAACTGGGAGCAAGCCGTCTTGTCGCTACATCCATCATCCTGTTTCTCTTTATACTGCTCTTTGTACTCTTCCTGATGGTATTGGTTCCGATATTGGCAAACCAGATCGCCGGATTTCTCAATCGTCTGCCGGAACTGGTTGGCCAGTTGCAGTCGCTGGTGACATCAACCGAAAGTACCTGGCTCAGGGATCTGATCGGCGTTGAGGGAGAGTCCCTTCAGGACAATCTGAACAAACTGGTTTCAGAGGGGGCTGGCTGGATATCAACAGTCATCCAGCAAATCTGGGCGTCCGGAAAATCTCTTCTGAACATCCTTTCACTTCTTGTTGTGACACCGGTTGTTGCATTTTATCTGTTGTACGACTGGGACCACATGGTCGAACGCGTTGACAGCTGGCTGCCTGTAAAACACCGCGGCACCATAAGAGGTATCTTCAAGGATATCGACTATGCAGTTGCCGGTTTTGTGCGGGGGCAGGGCACCGTATGCCTCATTCTTGGTCTGTTTTATGCGGCAAGCCTCACTATAATCGGCGTGAACTTCGGCCTGCTGATCGGACTGTTTGCCGGACTGATCTCGTTCATTCCGTTTGTGGGTTCAATCGTCGGCTTCCTTCTTTCAGTGGGTGTAGCCTTGGTTCAGTTCTGGCCCGAATGGTTCCCGATTGCCTTGACGGCTGCAACGTTCATGATTGGCCAGTTTCTGGAAGGTAACATTCTCCAGCCCAAACTTGTGGGCGAGCGCGTTGGCCTGCATCCGGTATGGCTGATGTTTGCGCTCTTTGCATTCGGCTCCTTGTTCGGATTTACAGGCATGCTGGTTGCTGTCCCGGCAGCAGCGGCGGTTGGCGTTGTAATGCGCTTTGGAATTGGTCAATATCTCCAAAGTGAGCTATACAGCGGCGAACCCAAGCCAAAACCAAAACCTGCACGGCGGTCAACAACCGGAAAGGCTGTCGGCAAATAGGAATGCCCGTTGGGCTTTGTTGTAAATGAGTAAGTCTCCTGCGGGTTCTTCGACCCAATTACCGTTTGATCTTTCTCATGCTCCCTCTGCAAAACGGGAGGACCTGATCGAAAGTGCCGCGAATGCCACTGCAATTGCGATGATCGATGCCTGGCCTGAATGGCCGGGAAGGCTGACTGTTCTGGCCGGTCCGGTTGGCTCGGGAAAATCCCACATAGCAAATGCATGGATAGATCTTGCCGGCGGCATGATCTGCGATATCGCAGATGTTGGCGAGCTTATGCCGAAAGTTCAAAGCTGTTTGGATAGCGGTGGTAATGTTGTGCTGGAAGATGCTGGCCCGGAAAGGATCAATGAAACCGACCTTTTCCATCTCATCAACTCGGTACGCCAGGCAAAAACCTATTGTCTGGTTACCTCGCGTTCTTGGCCTTTGGAGTGGAAAATTCAGTTGCCCGATCTGGTGTCACGCCTTCGGGCTGCCCAGGTGGTGGAATTGTTGGAACCGGACGATTTGCTGCTTAAACAAGTCATGATCAAACTGTTTGCAGACCGGCAGCTGATAATCGACGAGAAAGTTGTAGACTTCTGCGTTTTGCGAATGGAGCGTTCGCTGGAAACGGCGGCAAAACTGGTTTCGGCCATAGATGCAGAAGCGCTTTCCCGAAAATCGCCGATTTCACGTTCCATAGCTGGCAAAGCCCTTGAAAAACTCGGGATGAATTGATCAACTCCCGCGAAACCGAAGCCGCTTGGATTAACCAATTTGCCGACTTGGCATTCCTGCGTAGTCCAAACTTCATCTAATTGTGCTAAAGGAGAATTATGAACACGCTATCAAACAGCCCGATTGAAGGCCTTTTGTCGGATGATGACTTTTCAACCGATGAGGATATTTTCAACGATCCCGGTCGATTTGAAAACCGGGAACTGTCCTGGCTTGAATTCAATCGCCGGGTTTTGGAAGAGGCTCGTAATCCCAAGAACCCTCTTCTTGAGCGTGTAAAGTTCCTTTCAATTTCCGCAAACAACCTTGATGAATTTTTCATG
>JBCCYR010000017.1:0-16771 GCA_039189355.1 Pseudomonadota bacterium | reverse complement strand
GCAGAAGCGGACAAAACGGGCTGCCTTTCTGGAAGCATTGATGTCCAGCACGCCTGCAAGCACTAGCGGCTGGTTTGCCACGACACCTACGGTTGAGCCTTCCATGCGGATAAACCCGGTTACGATGTTGGCAGCATAGTCCGGTTGGATTTCAAAGAAATCACCTTCGTCCGACACCTTGTAGATCAGTTCCTTGATGTCATAGGGCTTGTTCGGGTTGTCCGGGATCATTGTGTCGAGCGATGTGTCCGGCTGGTCAACCGGTGTGAAGAACGGACGGGTTGGCGGTTTTTCTTTGTTGTTGAGCGGAAGGAAGTCGATGAACCGGCGCAGGGCGGCAAGGGCTTCCACATCGTTGTCAAAAGCATCGTCGGCAACAGAACTTTTCTTGGTGTGGGTGGAAGCGCCGCCCAATTCTTCGTGTGTGACGATCTCGTTTGTGACGGTTTTCACCACATCCGGCCCGGTTACATACATGTAGGAAGTATCCCGCACCATGAAGATGAAATCGGTGATCGCGGGTGAGTAAACCGCGCCGCCAGCACAAGGTCCCATGATCATGGAGATTTGTGGCACTACACCGGAAGCAAGCGTGTTCATCTGGAAAATGTCCGCGTAACCGCCCAGCGAAGCCACACCTTCCTGGATGCGCGCACCACCGGAATCGTTCATGCCGATGATCGGTGCGCCATTGCGCATCGCCATTTCCATGATCTTGAGGATCTTGTTGGCATTGGTCTCGGAAAGTGATCCGCCGAAAACCGTAAAGTCCTGTGAATAGACATAAACCATGCGGCCGTTGACCGTGCCCCATCCGGTAACCACGCCATCGCCCGGCATTTTGGTTTTTTCCATGCCGAATTCAGTGCAGCGATGGGCAACATACATGTCATATTCTTCGAAGCTTCCTTCATCGAGCAGGAGCTCGATGCGTTCACGCGCTGTCAGCTTGCCTTTTGCATGTTGAGCCTCGATGCGCCGCTCACCACCACCAAGCCTTGCCTGGGCGCGGCGGGCTTCAAGTTCATCCAGTACGTTTTCCATTATTTTACCCCCCAAGGGCCTATTTGTTCTTGAATTCCGGTTTGCGCTTTTCAGAGAAAGCGGCCATGCCTTCTTTCTGGTCTTGCGTGGCAAACAGAGAGTAGAACGTTCTGCGTTCAAAGCGAAGGCCTTCTTCAAGCGTGGTTTCGAAAGCCCGGTTTACCTGTTCCTTTGCAATCATGACCGAAGGTGTCGAGAACTCGGCGATTTCCGCAGCAACTTTCAGGCTTTCTTCCACGAGCGTTTCCGCCGGGAAAATGCGGGCGACCAGACCGGAGCGTTCCGCTTCTTCCGCATCCATCATGCGGCCCGTGAGAATGAGGTCCATCGCTTTTGCCTTGCCGACAGCCTTGGTCAGGCGTTGTGAACCGCCCCAGCCAGGGGTAACCCCAAGCTTGATTTCCGGCTGGCCGAATTTTGCTTTTTCAGAGGCAAAGACGATGTCGCACATCATCGAAAGCTCACAACCACCACCGAGAGCAAAGCCGTTAACTGCCGCGATGATTGGGGTGCGTGTGTTCGCAAAACCTTCCCATTCGGACTGTTTGTCCGCGAGATACATGTCCATATAGGACTTGTGGTGCATTTCCTTGATGTCGGCACCGGCAATGAAAGCCTTGCCTGCACCCGTAATGACGATGCAGCCGATTTCAGGATCATCATCAAAGGCTTTGGTATTGGAAATGATGCCGTCCATCACGTCGGAATTCACCGCATTCAGTGCATCCGGGCGATTGATCGTGATCAGGCCAACCTTGCCCTGTTTTTCTGTGAGTACCACATCGCTCATGTGCCTATCCCCTTTGTTTTTTCTCAAGCCAGGTGATGATGCCCGAGAAGTCCATATCTGCGCCACCATCATCAGAGAACTGCTTGTAGAGTTCCAGCGCATGCGCACCAAGCGGTGTGGCCTGGCCTGTGCCCGCTGCTGCATCCTGTGCAAGGGTTGTGTCCTTGATCATCAGGGAGGCGGCGAAACCGGGTGTATAATCATTGTCAGCAGGCGATTGCGGGCCGACACCGGGAACCGGGCAATAGGTGTTGATTGACCAGCAGGAGCCTGAAGAGGTGGACATCACATCGTATAAGGCCTGTGCCTCAAGTCCGAGTTTCTTGCCAAGCGAGAAAGCTTCGCCAACGCTGATCATGGTTGTGGCAAGCAGCATGTTGTTGCAGATTTTTGCAGCCTGTCCTGCACCGCCATCACCGCAGCGCACCTGTCTTGCCCCCATGACATCAAGGAACGGTGCAGCTTTTTTGCAATCTTCTTCCGAACCGCCGATCATGAAAGTCAGTGTTCCGGCGGCTGCACCGGAAATCCCGCCCGATACCGGACAGTCAATTGATCCAAGTTCCGCCTCTGTGGCCAGTGCGTGAGCCTTGCGCGCACTTTCCACATCTACGGTCGAACAGTCGATCAACAGTGTTCCGGGAGCACATGCCGGAATGATTTCCCCGAGGACCGATAGCATTATCTCCCCGTTAGGAAGCATTGTGATGACAGCTTCTGCACCTTCCACGGTATCCTTGACATGGGCGCAGGTGATGATGCCTGCTTCTTTCGCCTTTTCAAGAATTTCGGGAACGGTATCAAAACCTGCAACTTCATGCCCTGCTTTTACAAGGTTGGTTGCCATGGGCAGACCCATGTTGCCGAGACCGATGAATCCGACGACTGCCATATATACTTATCCTCCAATTACCTGCATCCGATTTGATTATAAAACCTGCCCGATGGCAATATCCCGGCCGTCGGGGTCCTGAATGCCAAACTCCAAACCACCCCAGGGAGCTTCGTACAATTCCCAGTCGATCGGGGCACCGCGTTCGATGAATTCTTTATACATGGCCTTTGCGTCATCAACCCAAATGAAGGCATTTGAAATTTTGTCCGACACCTGCCAGTTTGGAATCTGCGGGCTCTTGTTGGTGGCAATTGCAAGCATGATATGCGCCTTGTCGCGGGACATGATTGCAAAGCCCGTTGGTTCGCCGAAACGTGAAGCGCTAAAGCCTGCTTTTTCCTCCCAGAAGCGAATGTTCTCCTCAATATCGCGAACCATGAATATCGGCGCATTACCTGTGGCAGTAGCCGTCATGCAGTGTCTCCCTCGAAAGTCAGTTCATGCTCCCCAAGTGACTCCAGCATGGCGGAAATTTTGTCATTGTCCAGTTCTTCAAGGGTGGCTGGTTGCCATTTCGGCTTGCGGTCCTTGTCGATGATCTGCGCGCGAATGCCTTCGATGAAATTCCCATGGGACATTGAGCGGTAGGTGAACCGGTATTCCTGCTCGAGAATTTCTTCGATTGTGACGGCTTCACGGGACATGCGAACAATTTCAACGGCACAGGCAACCGACAACGGACACCCGCGGCGCATCAGTTTTGCAGCCTGGGTTTCCCACTCATCGTCAGCAGATTCCAAAGCCTTGATAATGTCGACCGCACTTTCGAGCGAGAAATACCGACCTATCATGCTTTTCTCGTTTTCAAGGCCACCCGATTCCGGTTCATCCACAAACGTGTCGATAAAGGAAAGGTCGGCCGTGTCTTCCAGAGCCTCAATCAGTTCAGGAAGTTTCCCGGAAGGTACATAAGCGTCGGCTATTCCGGCATAGAGGCAATCTGCTGCTTTCAGTCTTGCGCCGGTTGCTGCCAGATATTCCCCAATCCTTCCCGGTGCCTGCGCCAGCAGTGAGTTGCCGCCGACATCCGGTGACAATCCGATCCCGCATTCGGGCATGGCAAATAGCGTGTTTTCCGTAACGATGCGATGCGAACCGTGGGCTGAAATGCCGACCCCACCGCCCATGACAATGCCATCCATGATGGCAACGTAAGGCTTTGGATAATTTTTGATCTGGGCATTGATGCGGTATTCGTCTGCCCAGAACTTGCGTCCGTACTCGAAGTCTCCGGCTTTTCCTGTGGCATAGAGTTCGGCAATGTCCCCGCCTGAGCAAAAGGCGCGGCTGCCTTCTGCATCGATCACAATGATCCGGACTTCGTTATCTGTCCGCCACATTTTCAATGCATCACCAATTGCCATGCACATTTCATGGGTCATGGCATTGAGGGCGTCGGGGCGTGTGAGCGTGATGCGTCCGGTGGGGCCGGTTTTACGAATGTGGATGTCGTCGGTTTTCAGCACTCACGCCTCCGCAAGCATTTGCCGGGAGATGATCATCCGCATGATTTCATTGGTGCCTTCGAGGATCTGGTGGACGCGAAGGTCACGAACCACTTTCTCAATACCGTAATGGGCAAGGTAACCATAGCCGCCATGCAGTTGCAGGGCATCATTGGCCACGCGGAAGGAAAGGTCTGTCACCAGCCGCTTGGCCATGGCGCAGTGCTTGGTCGCGTCCGTCGCTTTCTGGTCCAGCTTCCAGGCTGCCTGATAGAGGAATATGCGGGCTGCCTGCAATTCGGTTTCCATGTCTGCCAGACGGAACTGCAAGGCCTGAAACTCCGCTATCGGCTTGCCGAAAGCCTTGCGTTCCTTGACATAGGCCAGTGTCTTGTCGAGCGCGAACTGGGCGGCACCCAGAGCCGAAGCGGCAATGTTCAGTCTTCCGCCATCCAGACCTGCCATAGCGTATTTGAAACCCTGGCCTTCCTCACCCAGAAGATGGTCTGCCGGGATTTTGCAATCATCAAACTGGACCTGCGCGGTTGGCTGGGATTTCCATCCCATCTTGCGTTCGTTGGCACCGAAGGAGAGACCCTCTGTCGGGTTTTCAACGAGGACTGCGGAAACGCCTTTTGGCCCGTCTCCACCTGTGCGCACCATGGCGAGATACAAGTCTGAGGTCTCGCCACCGGAAATGAAGGCCTTGGTGCCATTCAGTTTCCAGCCATTGCCGTCTTTCTCGGCCCTTGTGCGAAGGGCAGCAGCATCCGAACCGGAACCGGGCTCGGTCAAGCAATAGGAACAGATGCGTTCCATTGAAGTCAGGGAGGGAAGCCATTTCTGCCGCTGCTCTTCTGTTCCGAAGGAGTCGATCATCCAGGCGCACATGTTGTGGATTGAAATGAAGGAACCGATAGACGGACAGGCATAGGCAAGGGCCTCGAAGATCAGGGCAGCATCGAGCCGTGTGAGGTCGGACCCACCAACATCTTCGCGCACATAAATGCCGGCCATGCCGAGTTCACCAACAGAGCGGACCACATCTTTCGGGAAGCGATCCTTCTCATCCCATTCGATTGCATGGGGCGCAATGTTCTCTTGCCCGAAGGCAAAGGCCATGTCGTAGATAGCGTTTTGTTCTTCACTCAAGTCAAAATTCATATGAAGCTAACTCCTAGGTGCGTGGGACAGCTGGCTGCCCGATAGGGCATTCCAAAGCATCGCGGTTCCAGTTTGCCGAATTTGCTGCAGCGGCATATGTTTCCTGCAAGAATGTCATTAACGTAGTTTCCGGATCCTTGGCATTTTTCACAAAACTATAGGGCAAAAGATATTCACCGAGTGCTTCATTGAAATACGCTCCGTCAACTGACATCTGTGCATTTGAGAATTCCTCAGCGACCGGATAGGCGTAGCTGTAGAAACACGCTTCATCCACACCACCGCCGCCTGGCCAAAATCCGGCAGAACTTACTTCATGTGAATAAGCTTCAATTGAAACCGGATCTGGCAGATTGGGTATGCCCCCCGGATGTGGTGGCGCCAATTGTCCGGAAAATCGGGTTACTGCGAGATCGAAGCTGCCCCAGAACAGATGTACTGGACTGCTTTTTCCCAAGAATCCGGTACGGAACTTTGAGAATACCCGTTCTATTGAGACAAGCGCTCGCCAGAAATCAGCTGCGGCAGACGGATTATAGTGGCCCGGTTGTGTTTGCCTGATGAACGGGATTGCGTCTTGAACTTCATTCGGCGACCCATTGAACTTTTGTGGTGCACCTATTTTGCCAAGGGCATCGACAAATTGACTGTGAAACTCAGCCACTGTCATTTCTTTCAGCGGAAAGCTTTCTGAACGTCCGTCTGAACTCTCCAAATGAAGGCAGTGATTGAGGAAGTCGAACTCCGCACGATAACTGGCATCCGGTCCCGGAATCGAACCAGTAGTCAGACCTTTAGGTGAAACGTAGAATGTTGCATGCCAGGAATGATTGAGCCACGGTGTTAGAGCAAGGCGGAATTTGCCAACGATCTGCAACCACATGTGCAAGCTCTCGCCCGTTGGCTTCCAGCGCGTATATGGGATGTCGGGCCAATTATTCATAATTCAGTCCTTGGATAACCACGATCTTGCTAGCTGTTCTCTGCGGGTCCGATAACAAACGCCGGCCTAAGCTTGTTCACTATTTTCATTGAATACTACAATGCCTTTCGAAATGTGATCTTGTCATCATTCGCCGCCCAGTAATCCCGAATACGGGCTTCTTCTTCATATTCATTTTTCGAGTAGAATTCGCGAGTAAGTGAAAATGCGTCCGTTCCAGAGGTGTCAACTATCAGGAGACGTTGCTTGCGATTGCTAAGAATGCGCTCAAGCTCGCTAACAATTGCTGAACCTGCTCCTGATCCTTGGCTCGCAGGATCAACAGCGAGCGCTAACATGTTCCATGTTCCATCGGTCAATTCCTCCGGCACAGTATAACAAAAACCGATGACTTCGTTGTTATCCTCGCATACAAGCCAGATTTCATTACTCTTGGAGTTATTCAGGAAGTCACTAGCCATCTCAGGTAGCATTTCAGGCGGAAATAATTCCGTTTTTCCTGCAATCCTTCCAATTGCATTCATGTCTTCAGAAGATGCAAGGCGCGTTTCCATAAATCAAACTTAATTCATTGTCGGGATCGAGAACTCTGCCCCTTCCTTGATGCCGGACGGCCAGCGGGAGGTGATGGTTTTCGTTCTTGTGTAGAAGCGGAAGGCATCCGGTCCGTGCTGGTTGAGGTCACCAAAGCCGGACCGCTTCCAGCCGCCGAATGTGTAATAGGCAAGCGGTACAGGGATTGGCACATTGACGCCAACCATGCCGATGTTGATGCGGTTGGCAAAATCCCGCGCCGTGTCACCATCCCGGGTGAAGATCGCAACGCCATTGCCGTATTCATGGGTCATCGCGAGGTCTAGGCCTTCCTCGTAATTCTGTGCGCGAACCACTGAAAGGACGGGGCCGAAAATCTCTTCCCTGTAGATCGACATGTCTTTGGTGACATTGTCGAACAGGCAAGCCCCCATGAAGAAACCGTTTTCATAGCCCTGCATGGAAAAATCACGGCCATCCACTGCAAGGGTCGCCCCTTCTGACACGCCTGCATCGATGTACCCCTTGACGCGGTTATAGGCATCCTGCGTTACAAGCGGACCGAAGTCTGCGTCATCACCTGCCGTGTAGGGAGCGATCTTGAGGTTTTCCACTTTCGGGACAAGCTTGTCCATCAGCCGGTCAGCGGTTTCTTCTCCAACCGGGACAGCAACGGAAACGGCCATGCAGCGCTCGCCTGCTGCGCCGTAACCTGCACCGACCAGTGCATCTGCTGCCTGATCCATGTCCGCGTCCGGCATGATGATCATGTGGTTTTTAGCCCCGCCAAAACACTGGACGCGTTTGCCGTTGGCACAGCCGCGCGTGTAAACATATTCTGCGATCGGTGTTGAGCCGACAAAGCCGACGGCCATGATATCCGGATGATCAAGAATGCCGTCGACGGCTTCCTTGTCGCCGTGGACTACCTGCAGAATGCCATCCGGCAAGCCGGCTTCGCTCATCAGTTCGGCAAGCATCACCGGGACGGAGGGATCACGCTCGGATGCTTTCAGAATGAATGCGTTGCCGCAGGTGATTGCCGGGCAGAATTTCCACATCGGGATCATGGCCGGGAAGTTGAACGGGGTAATGCCTGCGACCACGCCAAGCGGTTGGCGGACGGAATGCATGTCGATGCCGGGACCAGCACCTTCGGTGAATTCACCTTTCAGGAGATGCGGTGCGCCAATGCAGAATTCGGCTACTTCCAGACCGCGCTGCACATCGCCCTTGGCATCAGGAATGGTCTTGCCGTGTTCGGATGAAAGCATTTCGGCAAGCTTTCCCATGTCGCGGTTCAAAAGATCCACAAACTTCATCATCACGCGGGCACGCTTTTGGGGGTTTTCCGCAGCCCAGGCAGGTTGTGCGGCCTTGGCGCTTGCGATGGCGGCATTCAGCTCATCTGCATTGGCCAGCGGAACCTGCGCCTGAACTTCCCCGGTTGCCGGGTTGAACACATCGGCAAAACGGCCGGACTTTCCTTCGACAAGCTTGCCATCGATGTAGTGTGAAATTTGCCTCACGGGGAACCTCCAAGATTTTTGCAGCTTTTCTAGCTGTTCGAAATTGTGTATACAACAGATGTTTAAGCCTGTTTGTTATGCAATTTTGCACAATGAATTGGCCCTCTCGAAACCACGTTAGCGCAAGAAGAGACAAGTTTGAACTGGGATGATTACAGATATTTTCTGGCCGTGGCGCGGACCGGAAAGCTGAGCGTGGCCGGACAGCAGCTTGGTGTTGATCATGCTACCGTTGGCCGGCGGGTAAAGGCGCTGGAAGAGGCTTTGAAAATCCACCTGTTCGACCGCAGTCCGCAAGGTTATTCGCTGACCGATGAGGGGCAGAAACTGGTCACCATGGCAGAGGGCATGGAGACGAGTGCGATTGCCGCGCAAACGGAATTTTCCGGTGAGGCGGACAAGGTATCCGGTGTGGTGAGGATTGGTGCACCAGAAGGCATGGCCACCTCCATGCTGGCGGAAATTGCGGTCCGGCTGTGTGAAGAGCATCCCAAGCTTGAGTTGCAGATTGTGGCGATGCCGCGAACGTTTTCGCTTTCCAAGCGAGAAGCGGATATTGCGATTGCGGTTTCTGCACCAACATCGGGCAGATTGAAATATCGAAAGATCAGCGATTACACGCTACATCTTTACGGCACAAAAGACTATCTTGCCTCCCGTCCCGAAGTCAAAGAGATCGAAGACCTGATGCGTTTGCGTGGGATCGGATATGTCTCAGACCTGATCTACGACAAGGAACTTGATTACATTCCGCTGGTGTCACCCGACATCAAGCCATACCTGACAAGCACCAGTGTGCATGTCCAGCTTGAAGCGGCCCTTGCTGATGGTGGTGTGTGTATCATTCACGACTTTATTGCCCGGAAATATCCGCAGCTGGTCAAAGTCCTGCCTGATGAGATCTCCTTTACGCGGACCTTCTGGTACATCGTGCATGAGGATTACGCCAAACTCCACCGCATCCGTGTCGTTTCAGATGCATTGATTGAGCATGTGCGCAAACGGGTGAACGGGTAGCACAGGATTAACCAACCCTGTAAAAGACAGCGATTTTGGCTTCGGATTTCGTTTCAGTAAAAGTCAATGTTCAAAAAAGAAGCGATCGGGCTGCAAAGAAGGAACTACCCGATCGCCTTGATTGTGACAGCTGCGTCGCAATCCATCACAATTTTGCCGAAGGAATTTTAACTCCCGGTCGTTGCCGCATCGGCCACGACAGACTTGTCACGCATGCCATCACGATACAGCGCCTTGCCAAGTGAGACGCACATCAGGCACATGACCATCGTAAATGGCAATGCGCCGATGATCATCGCAGCGGCAAGCGCATCAAGGCCGCCGCCACCAACCAGTAGAAGTGAGCCGATCACCAGCGTGAGAATGACGCCCCAAATAATCCGGTGTTTGATGCCGGTTTCCTGGGAACCGCCAGACATGATCGTATTCATCACCAGAATCCCCGAATCTGCCGAGGTGACCAGAAATGTCATGATCAATACGACGCACATTATGGTAATCAGTGACAATGCTGCACCTGACATCATCTGTCCTAGTGTGACGAACAGTTTCGCCGTATTGGAGGCACCGATGATCACACCTTCTGCATTGCCATTCAATTCAAGATCAATGGCTGTACCACCCAGAATTGTCATCCAGGCAAAACAAACAAGTGCAGGTGCAAACACACAACCAAGGATAAATTCACGAATGGTGCGACCCTTGGAAATGCGGGCAAGAAAGAGACCGACGAATGGCGAGAATGCAATCCACCAAGCCCAGTAAAAAGTGGTCCATCCGGTCTGCCAGCCGAATAACCGGCCACCGGAACCTGCTTCGTAAGCAGCAAGCAGAACTTCATTCGGCAGATTTGCAGCCTCGCCTTCGAGCCCGGACTTGAATCCATCAAAAGTGCCCCACGCGTTGGTCGCACCGCCAATCAAATCATTGGCAAAAGGTTTCGCCGCTTCTGGAAGGTTTGCGGCAAACGTTGCTGCCGACTGTGGGCCATAAGCTTCAAAACTCAAAGACACGAAATTGAGAATGTAGTCTACCAGCGCAGTGCCGTAGCTTGTCATCGCAAAACCGAACGAACCGAAAATCACAAATGTCAGCAGCAAGATAACCGACAAGACAAGATTAAGATTGGATAGATACTTGACACCTCTGCCAACCCCCGAAACAGCGGAAATGATCGACAGCCCCATGATTACAACAAGTCCGGCAATCAAGCCGACCTTGCCTGGTGCGGGATTTTCACCTGACAAGTCCATCATCCAGTTCATTCCGGAAATGGAATACATTCCGTCTATGAACTGACTGACGCCATAACCGATGGTAACCGAAACACCAAGAATGGTTGCAACAACCCCGAGAACATCAACAACATGCCCGAAGAATCCGTTGACATACTTGCCAAACAGAGGTGTCAGCGCCGAGCGGATCGTCAAAGGCATGTTCCGGGTATAAGCATAGTAAGCCAGTGAAAGACCCGTCACAACGTAGATAGCCCAAGCATGAAATCCGTAATGCAGGAACGTATACCGGAAACCGGATTGCAAGGCTTCCCCGCTGTTTGGTGCTATTTCAGTGCCGCCCACGATAACCGGGTTTGACCCCCACAGCCCCAGTGGTTCAGCGGTTGCGAACACCATGAGGCCAACTCCAAGGCCTGCGCCGAACATCATCGAAAACCACGAAAAGTTGGAAAACTCCGGAGCTTCGCCCGGTGTACCCATAATCCGCTTTCCAGTTGACGGAATGAGCGCGATGGTAAGCAGGAAGAAGAAGAACAGCCCCACCACAATTACGTAGAAACTATTGAATATGTCGAGCAGGCTTCCTCGGAAGGCAGTGAGCATGGTGCTCGCATTTTCCGGCAACATTAGTGCCCAGAGCACGAGCGCAACCATGATAGATTTACTGATCAGCGCGATGGGAAGGCTGTAGCCTTCATAAAAACCGGATAGAGATTTTTCAATCTCGATATCCGTAAACGGTGGTTTTATGGACATTACAAACTTCCTCCCGAATTTGCTTCAAGCGTTAAGCATAAGTTCGATGAGGAAGTTGATAGTCTCTAGAAAGCGACTCTTGTTATGTCGCATCTTGGTTATGGGAATCGAGTAATGGTTGTGAGTTCAAATCTGCTCTTACAGGATACTAGTTTTCCCGTTCGACAATAAATCTGGCGGTCTGCCTTAGCACATCCGCTTCCGGCCCGAAATCTTCGAGGCCTGCCATGGCTTCTTCCAGATAGACGTCAAGCAATCGCCGGGATTCATCCAGCCCGTAAAGGCTGACTAGCGTTCCCTTGCCCTTGTCTGCGTCTTTTCCGGTTTGCTTGCCCATGGTTTCTGCGTCCGATGTCACATCCAGAATATCATCAGCCAATTGAAATGCGTTGCCGATCTGGTTGCCATATTGCAGCAGGGCCATGCGCTGGCTTTCTGTTGCTTTGCCAAGTACTGCCCCGGTTTCGCAGGCGCAGCGCAACAGGGCTCCGGTCTTCATCGACTGAAGCATTGTGATTTCAAGTGCGTCCAGCTCCTTGGTTTCCGCTTCAAGGTCCAGCATCTGGCCGCCTACCATGCCGCCGAGTCCTGCATTGCGGGCATACAATTTCACCAGTTCAATACGTATTTTTGGATCAGGATCGGTGGTTTCCCGAGAGAGAATGTCAAATGCCAGTGTCAGAAGTGCGTCACCTGCCAGAATGGCCGTTGCCTCGTCAAAAGCCTTGTGGGTGGTGGGCTTGCCACGGCGCAGGTCATCGTCATCCATGGCCGGCAGATCATCATGCACCAGTGAATAGCAGTGTATGCATTCAAGGGCGGCTGCAGCGAAGGCTGCATCCTCGGGCTTCACGCTAAACAGGGCTGCACTTTCCATGACCAGAAACGGGCGCAGCCGCTTGCCACCTCCCAGCGAGGAATAACGCATGGCTTCCATTAGCTGCCCGGGCCGTGCCTTTTCAATTTCTTGCACTTCACCTGACAGGAGACTTGTAAGGGTCTGCTCTGTTAACTGTGCATGGGTCGTCAGTAATTGCTTGAAGTCAGGCATGAATTTCCAGACGTGCAGTTTTTCCGCATTCTCGTCGCACTTACACAAACTTGCGTCAAGAAGAGTTCCTTGTTCGCGACAGATGGTCTAGTAAGCCATCATGGCAACGCGCAAATCAGGCAAGAAAAAACCTTCCGGAAAGCGGAAGAACAGGACGGTGGCAAACCGCAGCCGCTTGCCGTTTTTCAGGCGTAGCTGGTGGGGCTTGGGTATCCGGTTTGCGTTGGCTTTTTCAGGCGCGGTCTTTCTGATACCTGCCCTGTTGCTCCTGCTTTACAAGGTGGAGGTTGTGCGTCCCGTTTCGACATTGATGATCAAGGAAAGCATTGCCGGTTCCGGCGCCAGACGTGAATGGGTTGAGTTTGAGGACATTGCACCTGTCCTGTACCAGTCGGTAATGATGTCCGAAGACGGGCAATTCTGTTCGCATGACGGCATAGACTGGGGCGCGCTCAATCAGGTGATCGATGATGCGATTGAAGGTGAGCGTACGCGCGGAGCCAGTACAATCACCATGCAGCTTGTGAAGAACCTGTTTTTGTGGCCGGACCGTTCCTTCATCCGCAAGGGGCTGGAAATTCCCTATGCAATGATGGCGGAAAGCATACTCGGCAAAAAACGGATCATGGAAATCTATCTCAATGTGGCTGAATGGGATGAGGGTGTTTTCGGGATCGGGTCTGCGTCCAAACATTATTTCAACCGTCCTGCTGCAAAGCTTGGGCCCAGGTTTTCTTCGCTTCTTGCGGTTACGTTACCTAATCCAAAGGGCAGGAACCCGGCAAAACCGACGCGCAGGATGAATGCGCTTTCAAGAACCATACAGGCAAGGGCGAGAGCTTCCGGCGCCTACATCAAGTGTCTTGTCGAGACAAAATAAAAATTTGCGTTCCCCTATGGTCAAACGGGACAAAAATATGTATATGACCGACCAGAAAACGTCACAGGGCTCTCGCGATTGACTGTTCTCGCTTCGAAGAGCCCTTTTTTAATTGAATTTGGAGTTTGGCATCATGGCTGTACCAAAGAGTAAAATCACACGCATGAAGCGCGGTTTCCGTCGTTCTGCCGACGCGCTTAAGGCAAAAGCTTATGTGGAAGACAAGGATTCCGGCGAACTGCGCCGTCCGCATCACATCGACCTGAAATCAGGCATGTATCGTGGACGCCAGATTCTTGAGCCGAAAGATTCTGTATAAGTAAACGGTATTACGTATTCGGGCCGACTTTTGTCGGCCCTTTTTTTTGACATTTTTTGTTTGAATGATGCATATGGGTGTCCACACCCGGGGGAATTCACATGCTTACCAATGTACCACTGCTTATTGTTCCATTCATTGTTTACAACATTCAGATATTTTTCAGTGGTGGTACTGCAATCTGGAACCAGAAGGTAATGGAACTCCCGATGATTTCAGGTCAGGTCTGGATCATGACCATGGGCGACCTGATGATCACCATGGGGCTTTTCCTGCTGTTTTTTGAAATCATTAAGGCAACACGGGTTGGTGCCAACACGATCATTGACCACTTGCTCTCAACCTTCGTGTTTATCGCGTTCCTCGTTGAGTTCCTGCTGGTGCCGGGTGCTGCACATTCGGTCTTCTTCATCCTGATGATGATTGCACTGGTGGATGTGCTTGCCGGATTCACCGTGTCCATTCGCTCAGCCACAAGAGACGTGAACGTTGGGCACGGCGGAAGTTACGGCGAATATTAGGCGCCGGTATCTGCAACAAGGTTCACAGCTTCGATCCCTGCGACGGCACAGGCCTCATCTGCATCCGACGTGTCACCGGAAATGCCAACGGCAGCCAGCACGTTACCCTGCTTGTCGCGGGCAAGTACGCCGCCCGGTACCGGTAAAATGCCACCTTCGATAATCGACGCCATGCCGGCAAGAAAATGCGGGCGGGTTTCAGCCTGGGCATTCAACCAACGGGTTCCCATGCCGACTGCCAGTGCGCCTTTTGCTTTGCCGCGAGCCATGTCAAAGCGGTTGTTCGAGGCGCCATCCTGCGACTGGAATGCCTTCACGTTGCCGCCTGAATCCAGAACGACTACCGCCAGGGGCTTGAAACCTTCCCTTGCAGAATGAACCAAAGCCTGGCTGATGATGCGGTTGGCTCGTGTAAGGGAAAGTTTCGACATCTTCTTCTCCGGATTGTCAATTGATCTGTGTTGAATAGGGTCAGGATCTGTTAATTAACGCGCTATGGCACTCGATATGACGAGAAGTATCAGGAAAAGTACGAGAAGCGGGGCTTATCCCCCGTTCGAGTGCTTTGACGCAGTAATTCGAAGTCATTGCGATGTGTCTTTCAGATTGGGTAAATTTGTCCGTGCTTTGCGTCGCAACCCCTTGAAAACCAGACAGGTTTACTGCAGGCTCGCTCCTAATTCACAAACAAATTTCCTCCAACCATATCGTGTCAATTAACAGATCCTGACCCTAGATAGCCTAATGTCAGCCGAACTTCCAACTCAAGAGGCATATTCGTGCAAAGAAATTTCGCATTACCCGGCCGCTCTCCCGTCCTGGCGAGTGAGTGTGCTGTTTCTACATCCCATCCGCTTGCCACCACAACAGCACTGTCCGTTTTGAAAGAAGGTGGAAATGCTGTGGATGCAGCGCTTGCAGCATCCGCAACACTTTGTGTGGTTGAGCCGCACATGACCGGGGTCGGTGGTGACTGTTTTGCGATTGTCGGTGAAGCGGACGGCACCCTGCACGGGCTGAACGGGTCAGGCCGGTCTGCGAGTGCTGCGAATCTGGACTGGTATATGGAAAACGGCTTTACAGAAATTCCTGAAGCTTCGGCACATTCGGTAACGGTACCAGGTGCAGTGAAGGCTTGGGAAACGCTGCATCAGCGGTTTGGTAAAACCGATTTTGCAAGGCTTTTCACCGACGCAATTGGTTATGCGGAAAACGGGTTCGCGGTTGCTCCCCGTGTCGCTGCAGACTGGGCTGTCAATGTTGAAAAACTGTCCGGTAATAAGGGTGGAACCCATCACTGTCTGTTTGATGGCAAATCACCGGAGACCGGACGTAAAGTTGCGTTTCCGGCGTTGGCGCAAACCCTAAAGAAGATCGCGAGTGGTGGTTCTGAAGCGTTTTATCATGGAGCCATTGCAAGAGAGATCGCCGATACGGTGCAGGCTGCCGGCGGATTTCTGTCGGAAGAAGACATTGCTGGTGCTTCTGCGGATTGGGTTGACCTGATTTCCACGGAATATCGAGGGCATGTGCTTCACGAGATTCCACCAAACGGGCAGGGGCTTGCAGCAATCATTCTGGTCAAACTGCTCAACAAGTTGGGTATATCTGACAATCCGTCATCGCTTGAGCGCGCGCATCTGGAAGCAGAATGTGGCCGCATCGCCTATGCCGCCCGCGATGCATATATCTCTGATCCTGCAACCATGTCGCATTCGGTTGAGACCTTGCTTTCGGACAGTCACATAGATGCCCTTAGCGGTTTGTATGATCCCGGAAAACGCAACAACAATATTGCTCTTCCCGATCCTGCCGGCTCCGATACGGTGTATCTATCGGTTGTGGATCGTGACGGCATGGCAGTCTCTTTCATCAATTCCCTGTTTGCGTGGTTTGGTTCCGGCATCATCACCATGAATTCAGGCATTGCCCTGCAGTCGAGAGGTGCCGGATTCAATGTTATTCCGGGTCATGGCAATGCGATTGGCCCCTCCAAACGGCCCTTCCACACCATCATTCCGGCAATGGTGACCAAGGATGGCAAAATCACGCATTCATATGGTGTAATGGGTGGTTCTTATCAGGCCATGGGCCATGCGCATGCGCTTTCCAACATGCTTGATTATGGCATGGACCCGCAACAGGCGCTGGATGACCCACGTATTTTCTGGGATGATAACGGAGATCTGACACTCGAGGCGGGAATTGCGGATGATGTGAAGTCCGGCCTTGAAGCATTGGGACACAAGTGCATCGGTGGTGCGGTGCACGGTGGCGGACAGATCATCCGGATTGATCATGAAAACGGATGTCTGGTTGCTGGATCGGATTCGAGAAAAGACGGACACGCGGCAGGCTTTTGAGGAATCTTAACGCTTCAATGCTAACCATTACCATCGAAAGTGCTGGTGATGGAACATTCAATGACAGATGTGGGTGCAATTCTGACTTCAATT
The DNA here is from genome assembly GCA_039189355.1 of Pseudomonadota bacterium. Taxonomy (GTDB): domain Bacteria; phylum Pseudomonadota; class Alphaproteobacteria; order Rhizobiales; family Rhizobiaceae; genus JAALLB01. The sequence continues at coordinate 189 of JBCCYR010000017.1, read as the reverse complement.
GGTCAGGCTAGCTATGTTTGGGATATCAATGAGGATACGTTGGACTGGAGCGCGAATTTTCGCGATCTGGCCGGGTTCAAGCCTGATATTGATATCTCTTGTGCGCGTGAATTCGAAAAACTGCTCAGCACGGACAGTCAGCAAACCCGGTTTGCTGTCATTCAGTCTGATGGGCAAACGAAGGTTGAT
>JBCCYR010000016.1:0-16846 GCA_039189355.1 Pseudomonadota bacterium | reverse complement strand
GATTGCCGCTGACAGTGTGCCTTCATCCAAGTAATCAAGTTCCCCGCCAACCGGCACGCCATGCGCGAGGCGGGTGATCTTCACGTCCAGACCCTCAAGGCGGTCCGTGATATAGTGGGCCGTTGTCTGGCCTTCGACGGTCGCATTTACCGCAAGAATAATCTCGCGTTTTTTGATTTCACCATTTTCTCCACCGGGAAGCGGTTCTGAAACGCGGTTGATCAGCCCGTCAATGTTAAGATCCTCCGGCCCTATTCCCTCCAGCGGTGAAAGCGTTCCGCCCAATACGTGATAGAGAGAATTAACAGCCTTGGCCCGTTCCAGCGCCCAGAGGTCTGCGACATCCTCGACCACGACAATTGTTGAGCGGTCCCGGCGCGGGTCCGTGCAGATCGTGCAAGGGTTCGCCGTATCCACATTCCCGCAAATTTCACATACGGTGACTTTTTCTGCAGCTTCCGCTGCCGCATGCGCCAGTGGCCGTAATACCTGATCTTTCTTCTTGATCAGATGCAAAGCCGCACGGCGGGCCGAGCGCGGCCCAAGCCCCGGCAATTTTGCCAGAAGCTGGATCAGGGTTTCAATTTCCGGTCCGGTAATGCGGGATGACATTCTGGGATGCTTACCCGAAAGGCAGTTTCATGCCGGGCGGAATTGGCAGGCCTGCTGTGAGTTCCTGGGTCTTGCGGGCAGTCTCTTCCTCAACCTTGACCTTGGCATCATTGTGGGCGGCCATCACCAGATCTTCAACGATGTCCCCCTCATCCTCCTTGATCAGGCTTGGATCGATTGAAAGGGAAACCATCATACCCTTGCCATTGAGCTTGACTGTGACCATGCCGCCACCGGATGTTCCCTCCACCTCGAGATTGGCAAGTTCTTCCTGCATGGCCTGCATTTTTTCCTGCATCTCTTTGGCTTTGGACATTAAACCCATGATGTCTTTCATTGCATATCCTCACTACTCGAAAAATTCGTCCAGAGAATCATCTCCGTCCGGCGCTTGGGGAACCAGTTCCGTTTCCTCTTCCCGGATGCGTATGTCAACAATCTTTGCTCCGGGAAACTGTTTCATGATCGCTTCAACGGCAGGATCGCTTTTGGCATCGTCCAAGCGTGCTTCATTTTCTGCCCGTTCAAGTTCAGCAAGCGTTGGAGCCCCGTCCTCCTTGCTGACGGACAGCATCCAGCGTTTGCCGGTCCACTCCTCCAGCCGTTTGCCGAGCATTGGCAGGAATTCGCGTGACGGGTTTTCAACCAGGTTCATTTCAATCCGGCCATCGGCAAAGGAAACCAGACGAATGTGGCGTTTGATGGCTGTCTTGAGCGCAAGATCACGCTTGTCTTCAACCAGAAAAATCAGTTCTTCGAAGGTGGATACGGTTCGAAACTGTTTCGGTGGCTCTATATTGTTTTGCGCAACTTCTGCGACCGGCTGAGGTTGCTTCATCGCCAAAGCCGGGCCACCGGCATTGTCAGCGCTCATAACCGGTTGACCGGACGGTTGTGGCGAAGAAGCCATTGGCATTGGGGCAGTAACCGGCGCATTATCCTGCGCGGGCGCATTCAGGGCTGCATCGCGCCCGGTGACGCTGCCATTGCCCTCTTTGACCAGTTCATCGGGTGTCGGAAGGCTGGACGCATGGGTCATGCGGACCAGCACCATTTCTGCAACCGCGAGTGGACGATCGGCACTTGCGACCTCGCTCATGCCTTTAAGCAACATTTGCCAGGCCCGGCCAAGAATGCGCACGGAAAGCTTGTCTGCAAATTCCTTGCCGCGGGTTCGCTCGATCTCGGAAAGCGCTCGGTCATTTTCAGTGTCCGGCACATATTTCAGCCGTGTCACCAGATGGACAAAATCAGCCAGGTCCGTAAGTACTACGGATGGTTCAGCACCGGTATTGTACTGGGACTTCAGTTCACCCAGCGCACTTGCAATATCGCCCCGCATGACGTGTTCAAAAAGGTCAACAATCCTTGCCCGGTCCGAAAGTCCAAGCATGGAGCGCATGGTTTCTGCCGTGATCATTGCCCCGTCTGTTTGTGAGCCGTGTGCAATCGCCTGATCAAGCATAGAGAGGGAATCCCGCACCGATCCGTCTGCCGCACGCGCAATCATGGAAAGTGCGTCTTCCTCCGCCTTGACGTTTTCCTTGTCACAGATTGAGGCAAGATGCGCGGTGAGGGTTCCGGCTTCGATCCGCCTGAGGTCGAACCGCTGGCACCGGGAAAGAACCGTAACCGGGACCTTTCGAATTTCGGTTGTGGCAAAAATGAACTTCACATGTTCCGGTGGTTCCTCGAGGGTTTTCAACAGTGCATTGAACGCACTACCCGACAGCATGTGCACCTCGTCCACGATATAGACCTTGTAGCGCGCTGTTGCTGGACGGTATTGGGCGGATTCGATCAGGTCCCGCATGGCATCGATGCCAGTATGGGATGCTGCATCCATCTCGATGACATCCATATGCCGGCCTTCAATGATTGCCTGGCAATGCTCGCCATCCTGTGAAAGGTCGATCGTCGGCTGGTCAGCCGTTTCATTCTTGAAATTGAGAGCACGAGCCAGAATCCGGGCGGTCGTTGTCTTGCCAACACCGCGCACGCCCGTCAGCATATAGGCCTGCGCAATCCGGCCTGTCCGGAACGCGTTTGACAACGTCTGAACCATCGGTTCTTGACCGATCAAATCATCAAAATTCTGCGGCCGGTATTTCCGGGCGAGAACACGATAGGCTTGCTGACTGGTTTCCTGCTCACTCATGGGAGAACACTATAGCGGTTTTGAACCAGCCTGACATGGGGCAAGCAAAAATATTCAGACGAATTTGGGGAAAAGGTGGAAGACCGGGAACGATGACCCGGGAAAATCTCGTCTGGGCTGCTTCCTTCCGGATCTGACCCGGTGGGCAAGGTACCCGTCCATCACCGATCTTCCGCCCCCGATATGAGGGTTTTTGTACCGAAAAGCAAGTGTATCAGACCAGTGACACCGTTTTTACCTTTGGCAATTCGCCCGAACCGGGCTGCTCATTCCAGTGTTTGTAGGTCTGTACCCGGCCTGCTTCGCGCAGTTCTGCCATCAAATCCGGATCAAGGTCCGCATAGACCCATTGCGGTTTGTTCATCTCTCCAAGCGCAACCACGCCACCTGCAGGAAATCCGGTGTCAGAGGGCGCAAAAACTCCTGCAGCACCTGTATTCATGTCTACCGCTTCACACCATTCAGCCGGGCCAACAGTAGGCGAATGAACCGTATAAACCTGATTCTCCAATGCCCGTGCCATGCATCCGGTGCGCACACGCCAATAGCCGTGTTCCAGTTCCGTGTTGGACGGCGCAAGGATTATTTCGGCACCAGATTCAGCCAGTGCACGGCCAATCAAAGGGAACTCGATATCGTAGCAGATCACCAATCCGACTTTGGCAAAACCAAGATCAAAAACGGTCAAGCCATCTACTGGACCGGGAGATATGTTCCACGGATTGCGCTCCCAGGGCGTGGGCATCAGTTTGTGATATTCGCCCTGCTTCCCACTTGGTGCGAAGATATGTGCAACATTCGTGGCCCTGCCATCTGAATGCCGGCAGGGGGCAGACGCAGACACGATGACTACATCATGCTTGGCTGATAGTTCAGAGTGAATACGCTTCTGCAATTCGATTTTTCCAGAAACTGCATCGATTGATCCATGCAAGTCTGCAGCAATTTCCTTGCCTGACAGAGACGCAAGTTCCATGGACCCGTATTCAGGGAACACCAGCAGTTTCGAGCCTTCGTTGACTGCCTCTTCCACCCATCGCGTGATTTTATCGACATATGCATCCTCATTCTCAAAAAAGTCGAGAGGATACTGGGCAGCAGCGATCTTGAATTTCCGGCTCATAGTTCTTTCATCCAGAATTGCATGGGTTTCACCGTTTCTTCTTTTTCACCGACATCTTTCCAGGAAAATTCCGTTGTGAGCCCATCCAGTTTTTCAAATCCGCGTTTACGCCAAAACGCATCCAGTGGGCGATATTCTGCTGGCCGCGCCGGATGGGCTTCAGGCCGTACAACACCACAAAAAACCGCATGCGTATATTCCCCAAACGATTTTGCATGTATCTCACGCGCATCAAAGAATGCGTGCCCTACACCATGCCCGCGATATTGCGGCAGCAACAGGCTTTCAGCGAAGTAGAATATTTTGGAAACATCATATCCTGCTTCTTCAAACGGATTGCGGAATTCTTCTGTTTCACCGTCCAGCGGTGCGGCGGTGGCCGCGCCGACAATTTCTTCACCATCGAAAGCTGCTGCAAGGAATGCCCGATCCGCCTCTATGAAACGTCGGAGATACTTCTCCTCATATTCAAGATCACCGTCATAAAGATATGGCCAGTTCCGGAAAATCCGGATGCGCAGGTTAGACAATGCCGGAATGGCGCTCAGAAACGCGTTTCCAGAAAGCGGCCTTACATCAACGCCCATGTCAACCGATTACCTGACGCGTCCAGTCAGCCAGATTATAATGTGTCGATACCCTGGCAATCTTGCCTTCCCTGATTTCAAAAAAGGCCCCGACCCGCAGCTTGTAGGTTTGCCCGTCAGCTGGTGGAAGACCTTCATCGGTTTTCAGATATTTGCCCTTTAGATTGAATTCCGCCGCAGCACGGCTACCATCCGTACTGGCCATTACAACAATATCACTGAGTTGCTCATGATAGCGGTCATGCATGTGCTCCAGAAACTCGGCGAATTTCTTCTTTCCGCGCCGCTTTTCGCCCTGGCTCACCTCATGAACGAAAGAACCTGCAAGGCAATCGAGCATTGCGGGTGTATCCTGCCGGTTAAACGCCTCATAATAACGAGTAACAAGCTTGCGGGTCTGCGCTGCAGTCATCAGATAACGGCCTTTTCCATAAACGGTTCTTTTTTCTCAATGCGGTCAAACCCGAATGGTGAGAGATCAAGGGAACGGTACTCGCCATAGGTAATCCATTCGGCAACACCGCGCCCCAAAGCGGGAGATTGCTGGAAGCCGTGACCGGAAAAACCATTCACAAAAATGAAGTTTTCCACCTCTGTGTGAGGCCCGATAATCGCGTTCTGATCAAGCGTGTTGAAAGCATAATGCCCAGCCCACGAGTTAGTCAGCTTGATCGCTTCAAATTGCGGAATCCTGTGGGCAATGACGGGCCAGACTTTTTCTTCCCATATGGCATGGTCCTGTACAAAATCGTCGTAATCAACCGCCGGGTCTTCATCCGGTGGGCAGCCTGCCAGATAATATTGACCATCGGTACGCATGTGCACGCCAGAGGGATCAATCGTTAGCGGCAAGTTTTGTTCCAACGGGTTTTCCGCATCAAAGATAAAGGTGTAGCGCTTGCGAGGTTCAACCGGAATCTCTATGCCTGCCATGCGGGACGTCAACACAGCGCGCGGCCCGGAACAGTTCACAACCTTTCCGCAAGCAACCGTCTCTCCAGTTGAGAGTTTGACAGATTCAACGCTTGTGCCTGAACTGTTCAGTTCCATGCCAACGACTTCGTTTGTGCAGTATTCAACCCCGTTTTCACGGGCCTTGCGTTTCCACCAGTCAAAGACGGTTGCACCATCAAAATAGCCTTCGTCTATGAGGTTGTGATTGCCTGCAACGATATCATCCACATTGTAGAATGGATAATCCTGCTTGATTTCCGCGGCACTCATGTATCTGGTGCCGGCGCCCAGCGCTTGCTGGATTTTCTGGGTTTCCTTCAGGGTCCCGGCAAACGCCTCATCGCCAGCCAGATACATGTAGCCGTCAGATTGTAGAATAATCTCCGGAACACGATCATCACCGCCCATATAGTCCCGGAAGTTTTTGACAAAGTCAGCTGCAAACTGGGAAATCCTGACATTGATCTCGGCTGAAAACTGCTGCCGCATGCAGGAATTGGTGTGGGATGTTGAAGCGAATTCGTAATTCGGATCACGTTCAACGACTAGAACCGAGCCGTCAAAATCCGGATTTTGGGACAGCCACCAGGAAACCGATGAGCCGTACATAGCCCCCCCGACGATAACCACATCGTAAGACATTTGCTTAGAACGATGAAAATCAGCTGCCACCAAACCCTCCCGAAATGAACTGGTGATTTGCAAAGTGGTAGAACCATCGCTAAGTGAGGTCAACACAATAGAAACTGTCTGATTCCGATATGAATGAATTTGATCTCGACCGAAGGCTGGCTCAAGACACGCTGTTTGTCGGCTCGCTTGAAACCAGCGATCTCCTCCTGATGAATGACAGCCGGTGGTTCTGGCTCGTTCTGGTCCCAAGAATAGAAGATGCAGTCGAGTGGCATGAGTTGCACACAGACCAGCGTCAGGACATCGATTTTGAAGTCGCAAATGTTGCCGCAGTATTAAAGGGCATGTCCGCCTGCAAAAAAGTCAATATCGCGAGCCTCGGCAATGTGGTGAGCCAACTTCATATTCACATCGTTGCACGCAATGAAGATGACGAAAACTGGCCCCGCCCTGTTTGGGGTGTTGATGGCAAAGTGCCTTACCACGAGGATGCTTCCGACCAGATTATAGAGGTTCTGAAAGCACATCTTGACCTGGTAGCACTATGAAGATTGACTTTACCGCCCTGCCACTGCCAGAGCCAAGTTCACTTGTCGGATTTTCACAAAATACCCTGATCAGGGATTCCGAGAACCGAAATGAAGAAAGCCTACCACAAGCACTTAATCATCCCGATACAAGGTTTTTTCTGTTTACCGGCAACCGCGTCATCCTGAAAAAGGAAGCCAGTACGCAATTGCTGTTTGAAAAGGATGTGCTGGAAAAATTCGATGCATTGCTGCCGAATTCAATCCTGCTGGGAAACGCCGAGCAAGGCGCACGCATTGCCGTACCTTGCAAAGTTGATCCGGAATCACTTGAAGAACCCTGGACCAGCTATGACCTCAGAAGCCTGTTGTATTCCGGTTCAGTCGGCGAAGAAGACGCAGGGGCCATTGCCCAGGCAGGATCAATGCTGCACTGGCATTTCATGAACCGTTTCTGCGGGCGTTGCGGCACAAAATCCGAGATGAGAATCGGTGGCTTCCGGCGCGATTGTCCGAATTGCGGTGCAACAATTTTTCCCCGGACCGATCCGGTCGTGATCATGCTACCCATCCAGGGCGACCGCTGCGTCATGGGCCGTTCCCCGCATTTCCCACCGGGCTGGTTTTCAACGCTGGCAGGCTTTGTCGAACCGGGAGAAACCATAGAGGATGCAGTAAGGCGTGAAACGTTTGAGGAAAGCGGCATCAAGGTTGGACGGGTGCATTACCATGCAAGCCAGCCCTGGCCCTTCCCGCATTCCCTGATGATTGGCATTCATTGTGAAGCTGTCAGCGATGACATCAACTTTGATGCAAACGAACTGGAAGACTGCCGCTGGTTCACCCGCGAGGAAGTTCGCCTGATGACGCGCGAAGAACATCCGGACGGTTTCATCTGTCCACCCAACAAGGCGATATCGACTGCGCTAATACAGTTCTGGGCGCAGTAATCTAAGATGGTTTGTGCCAAACGGCGCAGCGTATCTTGAGCCCGGATTCCCGAACATACTGGTTGATCGAAACCATCTTGTACCCGTTTTTATCGGCATAGGCCTTGTATCTGCCAAACTGGTTGCCGACTGCCCACAGGTATCTCGTTTTTTCAGGATTGTCGGTATAGGTTACCCGGAATTCATCCCGTGCCAAATGCAAGCCAACTGTCTTTTTGTCTCTGCATTCAATTTCCTGAAGCAGTTTGCCCTTCATTTGTTTCGCTATTTTGGCCCTGTCTCTTCCCTTGAACCAGTCTGTCTGTTCTGCGTGAACAGGAAAAGAAATTGCTCCGACCAGTAACGCAAGTACAAATTTCGAAATGAAATTCTTCATGAATGACCTCATACACTTCATGTCATCGTTACTGTAGATACATTTTCCTTTACTTGCAAAGCAACCAGGCTTCACTTTGCTCCTGGCTCAATCATCCGCTCGCCAATAACATTCTCCCGCGCCTTGGCTGCATTATAAACACCCAGAATACGAAATTCATCTGTGAAGAATTCCAGTTCCTCGAACGCAAGCTTGACGCCCTTGTCTTCCGGGTGGCCTTCCACATCCGCATAGAATTGCGTCGCCGTAAACGCACCGCCAATCTGATAGCTTTCCAGCTTGGTCATGTTGACCCCGTTGGTCGCGAAACCACCCATGGCCTTGTATAAAGCTGCCGGAATGTTGCGAACCTGGAACAGGAACGTCGTGATTACAGGCCCGTTGTCGGGCTTTACCCAGTCCTGCTTATTGGAAAGTATCACAAACCGTGTCGTGTTGTGGTCCGCATCTTCCACGTTGCCCACAAGCGTCTCGAGACCATAAATCTCCGCGGCAAGAGCCGGAGCAAGCGCGGCGATTGTACGGTCATCACGCTCCGAGACGAGTTTTGCCGAACCGGCCGTATCGCCTCCGACTTCAGCCTTCCATCCATGTTTGCGGATAATGTTGCGGCATTGCCCAAGGCCATGCACATGACTGTACACCGTTTTGATCTCTTCAATTTTGACCCCTGGCAGGACCATCAGGTCAAAGCGGATTGGCAGGAAATATTCACCTACAATGAAAGTTCCCGACTCCGGCAGAAGGTGGTGAATATCCGCCACCCGGCCTGCAAGCGAGTTCTCAATCGGGATCATCGCAAGTTCAACCTCGCCCCGGGCAAGCGCATTGAACACATCTTCAAACGTGTCATGCGGAACAGCTTCCGCCTGCGGATACATGTCCCGGATTGCGATTTCCGAATTGGCGCCTTTCGCGCCCTGAAACCCTATTTTCCCAACTGTCATTTACTCAGCCCGCCAAGATTTTTCTGGCCCGTTCCAGATGATCGGGCGTGTCTACACCAAGTGGCACAGAATCGACAAGCTGAATGTCGATACGCATTGAATTTTCAAGCGCGCGCAACTGTTCAAGCTTTTCCCGCTTCTCAAGAACGGACTGCGGCAGGGAAACAAACTTTTCGAGAGCAGAACGGCGATACGCATAGAGGCCGATATGGTGATAAAGTGGGCCTTGCCCATATGGCGCGGTCGCGCGGGTAAAATACAGTGACCGCAAGCGGTTCCCGGCAATCGGAGTGCCGACCGCTTTTATAACATTCGGATTTGTGCGCTCGGATTCTTCCGAAATTTCTGTGGCAAGCGTGGCGATGTCCGTTTCCGGATTCTCGAGCGGCAAGATGGATTGCCGGATCGTTTCGCCTTCAATTGTTGGCAGGTCACCCTGAACATTGATGATCGTTTCCGCTTCGGCTTCCGGATCAATCGCCTGTACCGCTTCCCAGATACGGTCTGAACCGGACTCGTGATCAGCCCGGGTCATCACTGCTTTTGCACCATGCCTTGAAACGGCATCGACGATTTCTGCTGAATCTGTTGCAACGACAGGCTCGCCTATTCCCGCTTCGATTGCCCGGTCGACAACATGGCAGATCATGGGCAAACCGTTGATATCCGCCAGCGGTTTTCCCGGCAGTCTTGTTGATGCCATGCGTGCAGGAATAAGAATGAGTGTTTTAGTCATACTATCTATGGATTATTTATTGATGGATTATCGCTGAAAAACCCGCTAATCGTTTCGCAAGTATGTTAAAATGGTGGCAAAAAGTCTCACCGGAACCCTTCATAGAGACGTTGTATCAAACACGCAAACACAATAGGTTCCGCGACATAAAATGGCTTCGGTTTTTGATCGGGGATGAAGCTTACGGAGCAACAGGTTGTTGGCCGTTACAGGAGTTTAAAAATGGATTCATTTGAGTTCAACAAAGTTGCAATGTCGGTTCTCGGCGTCGTTTTCATTGTGATGTCTGTCAGTTTTCTTTCGGAGAGCATTTTCCATTCCGAATTGAAAAAGGATGAAGATGGTCAGTACATCATGGGTTATGCAGTCGAAGTTGAAGCCGATGCTTCCGCAAGTGAAGATGCAGAACCTGCAGGACCTGCATTCGAACCTATTACCGCAATGCTCGCGAGTGCCGATATCTCGTCAGGCGAAAAGATCTTCAAGAAGTGCGCTGCATGCCACACCAACGAGGATGGCGGAGGAAACAAAGTCGGGCCGGCACTCTATAATATTGTCGAACGTCCAATCGCATCCCTTTCTGATTTTTCCTACTCATCAGCCCTGAAAGCCTACGGTGACGGCAAAAACTGGAGCTATGAGTCACTCAACGGATTTTTGTGGAAGCCAAAAACATACATTAAGGGCACTTCCATGGGATTTGCAGGCCTGAAGAAAGTAGACGAGCGTGCAGACCTCGTTGCTTATCTACGCAGCCTGTCAGGTTCTCCGGCACCTCTGCCAGCAGAATAATCCGTCAAACACAATTTCTTCAAAAGCCGGGATTTGCCCGGCTTTTTTATTGCCAAGTTTTAGGTAAAGACTATCTTCCAGTTAACAATGTGGAGGAATTAAATGCGATTTTCACCGTTCACGCGCAGACAATTTCTGAGTGCTTCAGCCGCTGCAACATTTGCTTCCCTGGTTCCGAATGTTTCACTGGCTTTCAACAAAACCGGCGTGAAATTGCATGGCCTGTCCGCATTTGGTGATCTGAAATATCCTGCTGACTATACACATTTTGATGATGCGGTTCTTGATGCGCCAAAGGGTGGCATCCTCGCATTTACGCCATCGAACTGGGCCTTCAACCAGAACATATCAACATTCAATACCCTGAACTCCTTTGTGCTGCAGGGCGATGCACCGCCACGCATGGAGCTGTGCTACGACACGTTGATGACGGGCTCTCCAGACGAGCCGGATTCACTTTATTGCGCATTGGCTTCAAGTGTGGAGATTTCAGAAGATCGTAATGCATATACGTTTGAATTGCGCCCGCAAGCCCGGTTCCATAACGGATCAGCAGTAACAGCTGAAGATGTTGCTTTCAGCTACAACATTTTGAAGGAGAAAGGACACCCCGCAATAAACCAGGCCTTGCGGGATATGGCGGGAGCGACAGCCATCTCAAAAACAAGTTTTCGACTGACCTTTAACGGCAAACAATCCGACCGGGCTATCCTCGGAGCCGTTGGTATTCCAATTCTTTCCAAAGCTTATCATGATGATAGTCCAATTGATGCTTCAACACTTGTTACACCGCTTTCGTCAGGCGGATGGAAAGTCAAACGTCTGGATGCAGGCAAATTCATCGAATATGAGCGGGTGAAAGACTACTGGGCAAAGGACATGCCATTCGCTATCGGGTTTGGACATTTTGATGTTTTGCGCATCGAGTTTTTCCGTGATCGTGTTGCCCCTTTTGAAGCATTCAAGAAAGGCGACATAACCTGGCGGGAAGAATTCACATCCAAGGTCTGGGCGACAGAATATGATTTTCCTGCTGTCAGGGATGGCAGCGTCATAAAACGGGAATTCTCATCTGAACTCGTTCCTACCATGCAAGGCTGGGCCGTTAATTCCCGTAAGTCAAAATTTGCCGATCCCCGAACCCGCGAAGCAGTAGCCCTGTGCTTTGACTTCGAATGGACCAATAAAAACCTGTTCTATGGCGCTTATACGCGTTCTGCATCAGTCTTTGAAACATCCCTATACAAAGCTGAAGGAATGCCATCTGATGCAGAGCTAGAGTTACTTGAGCCGTTTCGTGACCAGTTGCCACCGGAAACATTTGGGGAAGCGATCATACCTTATGAAACCAACGGTTCGGGTAGCGACCGCAAAGCGCTCAGAAAGGCGCTCGGTCTTCTCAAGGCTGCCGGTTGGGAACGTAAAAACGGCAAACTTCAAAATGAAGATGGGGAAATCCTGACACTGGAATTCCTGATCCGGGCACCTGTTTTTGAGCGGATACTGGGCAACTACACGGAAAACCTGAAGAAAATCGGCATTGAGCCGTCCATCCGACTGGTGGATCCGTCCCAATTCCAAGCGCGACTGGATGCGTATGATTTTGACATTGTAGGCATGGCCGCAAGATTTAGCGCCAGTCCAACTGCAGAATCCTTGCGCTTCTTCATGCATTCTGAATCAGCTGATCGCGACGGCACCCGGAATTTTCCGGGTATAAAATCGCCTGTAATTGATGCCTTGATTGAGCGGATGAAAACCGTTTCAAGCCGCGAAGAACTAACGGTCATCCTGCGCGCTATCGACAGGGTCTTGCGTCCGATGCATTTATGGATTCCAAATTGGTATTCAGCGAATCACCGCGTGGCTTACTGGGACATGTTTGGGTGGAAAGAACCAAAACCGGATTACTCTTTCGCGCCTGAAGCTTTATGGTGGTTTGACGAGGAAAAAGCAAAGGCAATCGGCAAAGCCTGAGCATATCGGGCCAAGGGGATAACCAGACCAGATGGGTGCCTATATCCTGCGACGACTGTTGTTGATGATCCCCACCATTCTGGGCATCATGGCAATAACCTTTATTGTCATACAGTTCGCACCGGGAGGGCCTGTCGAACGTGTTGTAGCTGAACTTACAGGACAAGCCGGCAGCGCTTCGGACCGGTTGTCCGGCAGCGGAGATGCAGGTGTACAGCAAAGCGGTGAATTTGATTCTGTTACTTCTGGAACATCTCAATACCGGGGGGCCCAGGGGCTTGATCCGGAATTCATAGAACAGCTGGAAAAACAGTTCGGCTTTGACAAACCGGCCCACGAACGGTTCTTCAAGATGATCTGGGATTATACGCGGTTTGATTTCGGGGAGAGCTATTTCCGTAATGTCACAGTACTGGAACTGATTGTCGAAAAACTGCCCGTTTCAATCTCGTTGGGCATTTGGACGACACTTTTGGCCTATGGGATTTCAATCCCCCTTGGAATCCGCAAAGCGGTCAAGGATGGGAACAGTTTTGATATCTGGACCAGTGGTATTATTATTGTTGCCTATGCAATCCCGAGTTTTCTGTTTGCCATATTGTTGATGGTGCTGTTTGCGGGCGGCTCTTTCTTTGACTGGTTCCCGTTACGCGGATTGACATCGGAAAACTTCTCCGACCTCTCGACGTTTGAACAAATTATCGACTATTTGTGGCATCTGGCATTACCGCTGACCGCGATGGTACTTGCGGCTTTTGCAGTGCCTACCTTGCTGACCAAAAACTCTTTTCTTGACGAAATCCGCAAGCAGTATGTTCAAACGGCAAAAGCCAAAGGGCTTGCAGAAAACAAAATCCTTTACGGTCATGTTTTCCGCAATGCGATGCTCATCATCATCGCAGGCTTCCCCGCAGCATTCATTACGTCCTTTTTCACCGGATCTGTCCTGATTGAGAACATTTTCTCTTTGGACGGCATTGGCCTTCTTGGATATGAGAGCATTGTGGGCCGCGATTATCCCGTTGTTTTTGCTACGCTTTATATTTTTTCCCTACTCGGTCTGGTCGTCAATCTGGTAACAGACGTGATCTATACACTTGTTGATCCCCGAATAGATTTTGAAGCGCGAGATGTTTAATGGCAGACACAAACAACTCGACAAAAAACAGAAGACCCTGGCTAAGCCCGTTAAACCGCAGAAGGGTTGAAAATTTCAAGGCAAATCGCCGAGGCTACTGGTCGCTGTGGATTTTTCTCATTCTGTTTGTGCTTTCGCTTTCCGCAGAATTCATCGCAAATGACCGCCCCATTCTGGTTTCCTTCAAAGGCGAGATATATACGCCAGTCTGGAAGGATTACCCGGAAGAAGTTTTTCTGGGCGACGAGGCTTTTCTTCCCCTTACCGATTACCGTATTCCGGAAATCCATGAAGCCATTGAACAACACGGATGGGCAATCTGGCCACCCATCCGTTATTCGTTTTCAACCACCGTGCTCGAAATCCCGGAACCGGCACCATCAAAACCAAGCTGGCTTTATTCCAAAGAAGAGCGTTGCCAACAATACCCTCTGGGCATTGACGATGTTGCGTGCAGAACCGGCAACTGGAACTGGTTCGGTACGGACGATCAGGCACGCGACGTTCTGGCAAGGTCGATTTATGGCTATCGTCTTTCTGTCGTCTTTGGCCTGGTACTGACATTTTTTGCAGCGATCATTGGTGTAACCGCAGGCGCGTTTCAGGGTTACTTCGGCGGATGGACTGATCTGTTGCTGCAACGCGTCATTGAAATCTGGTCATCGCTTCCGCTGCTGTTTCTGGTCATCATCATAGCCTCGATTTTGGTCCCCAGCTTTTCCGTATTGCTGCTCGTCTTGCTATTTTTCTCGTGGGTCGGATTTGTCGGTGTTGTCCGGGCAGAGTTCCTGCGTGCCCGCAATTTTGAATATGTGACTGCAGCCAGGGCACTGGGTGTTCGCAACCGGGTTATCATGTTCCGCCATCTTCTACCCAATGCGATGGTGGCAACCCTTACAATTCTGCCATTTGTCCTCACCGGTGCAATCTCGACACTGACCGCACTGGATTTTCTTGGCTTTGGCCTGCCGCCAGGATCGCCCTCGCTTGGTGAACTTCTCAAACAGGGGCAAAACAATCTGCAGGCACCCTGGCTAGGGATCACCGGGTTTTTTGTTATTTCAATCATGCTTTCGCTGTTTGTTTTCATCGGCGAGGCTACGCGCGATGCGTTTGATCCGCGCAAGACATTCGAGTGAGAAAGATGACTGAAACCTTGCTCGACATACAGGATCTTTCAGTTGCCTTTACCCAAGGTGGCAATACTGCGACTGCCGTTGACCGTATTTCGTTTAACATCAAGAGGGGTGAAACGGTTGCTCTGGTTGGCGAATCCGGTTCCGGCAAGTCAGTATCTGCACTCTCAATCCTGAAACTGCTGCCCTATCCGGCAGCCAGTCATCCATCCGGTAAAATCCTGTTCAACGGACAGGACACGCTCGCTGCCAGTGAAGATGCGTTGCGCAAGGTTCGTGGCAATGATGTCACCATGATTTTTCAGGAACCGATGACATCGCTCAACCCGCTCCACACAATCGAACAGCAGATTGCCGAAGTCCTCTCCCTGCACAAGGGCATTTCAGGAGAACCGGCACGCAAGCGGGTCATCGAACTGCTTGAGAAGGTCGGCATCCGGGAACCTGAAAAACGGCTCGGCGCGTATCCGCACCAGATGTCCGGCGGCCAACGGCAACGGGTAATGATCGCCATGGCACTTGCCAATGAACCGCAATTGCTCATCGCTGATGAACCGACCACGGCCCTTGATGTCACCGTTCAGGCGCAAATCCTCGAACTGCTGGCAGAACTACAGAAGAAAAACGGCCTATCCATGCTGTTCATCACCCATGATCTGGGGATTGTCCGGCGGATTTCGGACCGCTGCTGTGTGATGCAAAAGGGCAAGATAGTTGAACAGGGCAAGACGGCCGATATTTTTGCAAACCCCCAGCACGCATACACCAAGCACCTGCTTTCCGCAGAGCCGAAAGGCAATCCGCCGGAAACAGACAAGACCGCTCCTGTTGTACTCGAGGCACAGGACATGAAGGTCTGGTTCCCGATCAAGAAAGGACTGATGCGGCGAACTGTTGATCACGTCAAAGCCGTTGACGGCATCAATCTTGAATTGCGGGAAGGACAAACCCTGGGTGTCGTTGGTGAATCCGGCTCGGGCAAGACCACGCTGGGCATGGCGCTCACAAGATTGATTTCCTCACAAGGGCAGATCGCATTTGTTGGCAAGAATATTCATGAATATTCTTTCAAACAGATGCGGGGATTGCGCGACCGGATGCAGGTCGTTTTTCAAGACCCTTATGGTTCCCTGTCACCTCGTATGTCTGTGGGTGAAATCATTGCGGAAGGCTTGACCATTCACCGCAAGGGATTATCAAAAGACGAACGTGATCAACTGGTTATCAACGCGCTCACTGAAACCGGTCTTGATCCCGAAACGCGCCATCGCTATCCACACGAATTTTCAGGTGGCCAGCGTCAACGCATTGCGATTGCACGCGCCATGGTTCTTGAACCGAAATTTGTAATGCTCGATGAACCGACTTCCGCGCTCGACATGAGTGTGCAGGCGCAGGTGGTTGACCTGCTTCGAGACCTGCAGAAAAAGCGTGGCCTTGCCTACATGTTCATCAGCCATGACCTGAAAGTCGTCAAGGCGCTTGCCAATGAAGTGATTGTCATGCGCAACGGCAAGGTTGTCGAACAGGGGCCGTCAAAAAAGATTTTCGATAGCCCTGAAACCGACTATACAAAAGCCTTGATGGCAGCCGCCTTTGACATCAAGGCAACAAAATCCGAACTGGTTGAGCAATGAGCAAATCCCCCCTTCTCCTTTCCGTAAACTTTACGGAGGCTGAAAAACTTGGTGATATTCGCGACGGGCTGGATGGCCGCCCGGTAATTGACTGGGCCAAGGGAGAGCGCCCGGAGAGTCTGGCCGGAGTAAAATACGCGCTTGTTTGGGAGTTTGATCATGACCTCTTTGACCGGATGCCAGACCTTGAGGTGATTTTTTCTGCAGGCGCAGGGGTCGACAAGGTGCTTGCAAACCCTGCCTTGCCGGACGGCATTCCGATTGTTCGTTTTGTGGACCCAACGCTTACGACACGCATGAGCGAATGGGTTTGTCTGCAATGCCTGATGCATCTGCGGCAGCAACGACACTATGATGCGTCACAGAAGCAAAACAGGTGGGAAGGGTTGCCACAACCACAGGCCAGCGAACTTTCTGTCGGCATCATGGGTCTGGGTGTTCTGGGGCAAGATACGGCAGCCAAGCTCAAGATGCTGGGGTTTCAGGTTTCGGGGTGGAGCCGCAGCAAGAAGGAGATCGAAGGCATTGACTGTTTTGACGCAAGTGAGACCGATGCCTTTCTC
>JBCCYR010000015.1:0-17006 GCA_039189355.1 Pseudomonadota bacterium | reverse complement strand
GTCAAACCGCGGGGGGCGGTGCGGGCGGATTTGCGAGTTTGGCGCCTCCAATGCCGGACCGTGTTCTGCCCTTATGTGTCACTCGCCTCAATCGCCGCGGGGCGCGGCAGGAGGCCAAAAATGAGCACCCAATTACTCAGTGAATTGCTGGCAAGACGTAAAGCCGGCTTTGCTTTAGAACAATCACTTTATACATCTCCAGAGATTTTCAGGGCAGACATGGAGACAATCTTTTACCGCGATTGGCTCTTTGTTGCGGTTAGTTCGGAACTTCCAAAAACCGGTAGTTATATAACCCACCAAGTGGGTGACTATCGCGTTATTATTGTCCGAGGCGCCGACAATCAAATTCGTGCGTTTCACAATTCCTGCCGCCATCGTGGCTCCATTCTTTGTAAGGCCGCCAAAGGCAACGCACCCAAGCTGGTTTGTCCCTATCATCAATGGACTTATGAACTTGATGGCCGTCTTCTTTGGGCAAGGGATATGGGTGAAAGCTTTGACGCCAGCCAACATGGACTAAAACCAGTTCACTGCCGAGATTTGGAGGGACTTATCTATATTTGTTTAGCTGATATTGCGCCAGACTTTGATGCCTTTGCTGCGATGGCACAACCTTATCTCGGTGTGCATGATTTACGGGATGCAAAGGTTGCTCACGAAACGAGTATCGTCGAAGAAGGCAACTGGAAGCTTGTGTGGGAAAACAACCGCGAATGCTATCATTGCGGTGGCAATCATCCCGGATTGTGTCGTTCTTTTACTGATGACCCGACAATTACTGGCATCGAAGAAGGAGAAAGCCCACCGCATTTGCAAGCACATTTCGACAAGATGGAGATGCAGGGCTATCCGTCTCAGTTCCGTATGTCGAATGATATGCAGTACCGTTTTGCTCGTATGCCGCTATTGCCGGGAGCCAAGAGTTTTACCATGGATCTGGCTCCTGCGGCGTCCAAAATACTTGGGCGGGTTAAAGATGACACTGCAGGAACTTTGCTTAAGTATCATTATCCAACGACTTGGAACCATTTCCTTCCGGATCATTCCATTGTTTTCCGTGTGACACCGCTTACGCCTACAACAACCGAGGTCACTACCAAATGGCTGGTACACAAGGATGCGGTTGAAGGTGTTGACTACGATTTAAAGCGCCTGACCGAAGTATGGATTGCAACGAATGATGAAGATCGACGCGTGGTCGAGGATAATCAAAAAGGTATCAATTCACCTGCTTATGAGCCTGGTCCTTACTCGCCGATTCATGAAGCAGGTGTGATGGGCTTTGTTGACTGGTATTGCACCACGATGATGCAGCGACTGGACCCGGTCGCAATTGCTGCGGAATAAGCTGATGCAGGATTTGTCACATATCCCACAGCGTGCGATCTGGTCAGATGATGAACTGCTGGAGTGCGTTTCTGTTATCCCTGAAGTGCCCAACACAGCATCATTTACATTCAGATCACCGTCGGGCGCGTTGTTTGATTTCATGCCGGGTCAGTTTTTAACTCTGGAAATCCCCTTGCCAGAAGGATCAGTGCATCGGACCTACACCATATCGTCATCACCCTCGCGGCCACGGTCGATCTCGATTACTGCGAAGGCGCAAGACACGAGTGTTGGGACCCGATGGATGCTAGATAATCTTGCTCCGGGTGTCCGGATTAAGGCAATCGGTCCGTCTGGTCTGTTTTCACATCTCAACCACGAAGCTGGCAAATACCTGTTCATATCGGCAGGATCAGGAATTACTCCTGTAATGTCGATGACC
Organism: Pseudomonadota bacterium; assembly: GCA_039189355.1. Lineage (GTDB taxonomy): Bacteria > Pseudomonadota > Alphaproteobacteria > Rhizobiales > Rhizobiaceae > JAALLB01. Next base: position 15,232 of record JBCCYR010000015.1, on the reverse strand, counting down.
ACGTGGATGTTCGACCTTGGCATCGAGCCGGACATCGTCTTTATCAATTGCGCGCGAAAACCGAGCGAGATCATTTTTCGCGAACGGCTGGAACACATGGCATCGCGTGTTCCCGGCATTGACTTGAAGTGGGTTATTGAAACACCAGACCGCTACACGCCTTGGACTGGCTATCAAGGCCAGTTTAATCAGTTGATGCTTGGGTTGATGGCACCTGACTATCTGGAGAGAGAAGTTTTTTGCTGCGGCCCGGAACCCTTCATGCAGGCGGTTCGTGAAGCCCTGCAGGGGCTAGGCTTTGAAATGGAGCGCTACCACCAGGAAAGTTTCCATGCACCGATAGAAACACCCGATGACCTACCTGAACTTGATGACATCGTGCCCGATGAAGAAACCTACGCCGAGGTTACCTTCTCAACTTCCGGAGTGACAGCAAAGGTTGCGGAAACGGATACAATCCTGGCTGCCGCGAAGGCTAACGGGCTGAATATCCCGTCGGGCTGTACATTTGGCGTTTGCGGTACCTGCAAAGTCCGCAAAACCGAAGGCGAGGTTCACATGGTACACAACGGCGGAATTTCTGAGGATGATATTGAAGAGGGGTATATTCTGGCTTGCTGTTCGAATCCGATTGGAAATGTATCGATCGATGTGTAGTGGGTGCAGGTTCGCCGCCGCAAAAGGTAAAACAGGTTACCGGTCCCTTTTTAATTGAGAAAACAATTTACCTGACTGAAACTCCAGATGCCTAATGCGCTTGCGTTTCTAATAGAACACTTTCACCGCTGATATTTGTCATGGCGTCAGAAGTGTAAACTAAATGTGACGCTGAGCTTGCCTGTAAATGTTGACAACATAATGCCGCCGCCTAATCTAAGCATACTGAGACTGCGCCGTTCGTGATGCTGGCATTGCATATGCATCACACAATATGAAACATATATGAAGCGGGCACCGGTATGATAGGCACTACAATACTGAAGAATCCAGCCAAAGAAAAAGACGAGCGCAGGGTTTTGCGCTTTGGCAACCGTCATACTCGTCTATCCAGATCATTTGACATTGGGAAGACCTGGTCGGGGGAGGGTTTAACCATTGGCAGAAGTGCAGCTTATGAGGTGCGAGAAATCAGCTTTACCGCTGATACGGATGTCATTGTCTTTCTCAAGGGCGGTTAAGAAGGCATTCGCGCCATCGATTCTGATAAACCAAAGCGCTATCTGATTGAACAGAATGATTTGCTCTGGTTGCCAAAAGGAACGCAGTACTATTCTCTGATGCCAAACGCCAAGAGTGTAGTTTACGTCAATTTGGACCCCGCCATTCGGCAAAGATTTCTTATGTTGATGTCGAACATACCGACTATGGATGAGGCCATCGCGCCAATCCGTAATGTCGAGCGGCAGCAGATATTCTCAGCACTCTTTTCTGATTTCATCGACTCTAATGGTTTGGGAGGGCGCTTGCGGGCCGAAGCCCTGATCAATCTGGCTTGTATTGATATCTACGAACATCTTGGTTCCAGCGGAGCCAACGAAAGAACAGCCATATTGCCTACATGGGTTCTTGACCGGGTGACCGAGTATATCGAATGCAACCTAGAGAGTGATGTGAGCCTGTCAGTACTGGCTGAAATTGCCGGCTTGAGCGAGTTCCATTTCCTGCGCATGTTCACGGCATCGACAGGTAAAACACCATATCAATTCGTTTTGACGCGCCGATTTGTCCGGGCACGCGATTTGTTGGTGAACAGCGACGAAACTATTGCACAGATCGCTTACCAAGTTGGCTTCTCCTCGCAAAGCCATCTTACATCAATGTTCAAGAAGATGACCGGAGTCACACCGGGAAAGTTTCGCCGCGAAAGCTGAGTGCTTAAGTGACTGGTTCGCTTGCCGAAAGGGACTCAGGAAATATGAAACGCTCTGCCCATCGGGCTATAACCCTGCCTGCGTATCTGGCATCACGCGGCTCTTTGAGACTATGGTCACATCCATCCAGCGATACGAAGGCCTTCGGAAACTGGGCAGCATGAAACAGGTTTATTCCGTGTCTGATCGCTACCAGACCGTCTTCCGGAGCGTGTAAAATAAGATAGGGTTTTTTTATGTGGGTGAGCTGACTGGAAAGCAAGGTATCATGAACTGTATCCATGTATAGATTGCCTGAAGCTGAATCCGGATCATAAAGATGTGCGACCCCGGCCGGGTCGGCAGGAACGCCAATTGTCGCAATCGCAACAATCTCGGGAATATGCTGCGATGCAGCCAAAACGGCAACACCATCGAGGGAGTGTCCAATCAGCAGACGCGGTACACCAAGGTTGCCGCGTGCATACTCGGCCATGAAAACCAATTCCTCGATATTGTCGGAAAACTGCAATGGATCCTTCACGCCACGCCGGTCTGTGTCATCGGTAAAGCTGAAACGTAAAGATGCTATGCCCGCTTCCGCAAGACAAGTCGCCAAATGTAATGCGGCGTCGCTATCCGCTTTGGCACGGAACGCGTGCACCATCACAGCTACGGTTCCCCTCTCCCTGACCGGTGTGCAAACCTTTGCGCGGCGCATCCGGCCGGATCGTTTGGGGATGTCTATTGATCTTGAACTACCAGAACCAGTCATTTGACGACGTTTTGTTCAAGGGACATTGCCAGTGATGTGTTTGCCACAACTGAAACCTTTCCAATCTTGAAAACCCATTCCACGCTAAATGGTGCAGAACATGTTGGTTTCTGTAGTCTGACAAGAATCCGCAGCAAAGTTTGGCATATTATTGCGGAACTATCGATGTTTTGCTGATCTTTTCGCTCAAGGTGCAAAAAAAATTGTGATGCCAATCTGATTTTTTGGCACAACAGTTTGCAAGGTTGACCGCAAGAGTTTGATATATTCGCAGACTTCAAAAAGTATAATCAAGCCAATTCAAAATACCATTATCATAGAAATCACTACTTGCGGGGGGCACAAGCAACTGGAGATTAATCCGATGACAACTACAACAGAGTTGATGTCAGACTTGGATGCAGGAACGCCGGTTTACCGCTATGGTGATCCGGATCATGCTAAATCGGTATCAATGTCACAAGGCAGGGTTTGGTCTGATTCAGAGATTACCATCGGGGTTTGCCCGGAGCACAAGCTCAGGGAACTGCATTTCGTGGCAGACTCTGATGTCCTTGTATTCCTTAAACCGGGCTATAGTTGCGAGCGATCCGTCAATAAGGATAGAGTAGTGTCATGTACCCTGTCTCCGAACGAAATGTACTGGTTGCCAACCGGCACCGATTTCTATTCGAAAGCCCATGACGCCAAAGAGACGATTTTCATTAATTTTCACAGTTCCATACGGCGGCTTTTTGAATAGGACATGCCATTTAAAACGTCACTTGATGAACCAGTCGTTCCGGTACGAGACATTACAAGACACAGTGTTTTTTCCACACTGATTCAAGCCTTTATCGAAAGTGATGGTATGGGTGGACGGATGCGTGCAGAAGCATTGATTGATCTTGTTCTACATGACATTTGCGTGCAGCTTGAGTCACGTAACCTGCAAATGAATACAAATACCATCTCACGTCCCGTACTGAAAAAGGTACAGGATTTTGTTGAGGTAAACCTTGCCGATGAAATAAAGATCGATGACCTTGCTGAAATCGCTGACATGAGCGTGTTTCACTTTTCACGGATGTTTCGAAACTCGAAGGGTATGGCACCCTATCAGTTTGTTACACAGCGCCGGATTGCGAAGGCACAACACCTGCTTGCAACAACTGCCGACGACATTGCATGTATTGCCAATGCGACCGGCTTCTCTTCGCAGAGCCATTTGACATCCACATTCAAGAAATTGATCGGGATGACGCCCCGCAATTTCCGATTGTCCCAATAACACTATTTCTGCTGGTGTGAATGGCGTCGGTTTGAAATCACAGAATAAATCCTGACGGTATTGATGGGATCGTCTCTGTTGAAGCCGCGCCAAGCTGAATTCTCCGAAGTTTCTGACAATCGCTGTGAGTTGGTGTGTGCGACACAGCCCAACGCAATAATCAGATTATGAATACCCGTCAGCAAATGATTTACGTCAGTGCGAACGTTCTGCCAGCAGGATTCTGCAAAAACCTTATTGATATGTAATATCTGAAACCCCTGTTCTGACATAGTACCTCCAAACAAGATGTAGCCAGCGGCAAACAATGCGATGGCAGTAAACAGGAGGCCAGTATGCACTCACATCATCCCAAGACTGAACATTCGAACGATGAGGCAAAAAACTATGATCGTAGGCAGGTAATGACTGGCGTTGCAGGCGCAGCAATTGCTGGTGCAACGGCAACAGCGGTTACAGGTACGCAAGCCCATTCTGCAACGCCCGAAGCTCGTGCACAATACGCTGATCCGGCTGAACCCGCCTTGCCGAAAATTGACATGGAGATTGAACCAGGCCGAACTGCTCTTGTGGTTGTGGATCCGCAAATCGACTTCCTGGACCCCAAAGGTGTTACCTGGCCCGTGGTTGGTGAAAGCGTGACAGAACAAGGCGTTGTAGAAAATCTGGAGCGGCTGTTCATCGCAGCGAAATCGGTCAATATGCCTGTCGTGATTTCTCCCCATTATTATTATCCGCAAGATCATAGATGGCGGTTCGAAGGCACACTCGAACGGGTTATGCACTCACTTGGTATGTTTGATCGGCCAGATCCATTGAACCTGGAAGGGTTTGAAGGGTCCGGTGCCGACTGGATGCCGCAATACAAGCAGTATATCAATGATGGCAAGACCATTGTCTGTTCGCCGCATAAGGTTTACGGGCCGGAGCAAAACGATCTGGTTTTACAGCTGCGGAAGATTGGTATCGACAAGGTGATCCTTGCAGGCATGTCTGCCAACCTTTGTGTCGAAAGCCATATGCGCGAGCTGTTGGAAACCGGCTTCGAAGTCGCGGTAGTGCGTGATGCCACGGCAGGCGCAAAAGTTCCCGAAGGTGACGGCTATCTCGCGGCGCTAATCAACTTCCGCATGATCGCCAACGCTGTGTGGTGGACCGACGATGCAGTCGGGCGCATCAGCAGACAAAAGGCTTAGTCAATGAAATCCTTCTGCTCTTGCCCTGTCCATTTCCCCTCCCTGTCGATATGGGCAAGACCAGAAGCGCAAGCGTGGCCCGCCCACCCGCTCGCACCGAACCACCGGTCGCCTGGCAAGCGTTTTCTTCGCAGCCGTTCCCTCTTCCCCTGGCACAAGGGGCGATCGGTGGTTCACTCTGATTTGTGAAAATGAATAACAACAGGAAACCAGTAAACAGAAAGGAATAGAACCATGTCTCTTCAAGATAAACTTGATGCCTTCAAAGCCCAGTTCAAAACCCAAGCACCAGCGGAAGCATTCGAAGCGTTCGCACGGTCAACCCAGGAACTCGCTGATAGCGGGCAAGTGGAGGCAGCAATCAAGATGGGCGATACAGCGCCTGACTTTACGCTGCCCGATCAGGACGGGAACACCGTTGCGCTAAAAGACCTGCTGGCCAAAGGCCCAGTCGTTGTATCATTTTATCGTGGGGTCTGGTGTCCCTATTGTAACCTTGAAATGAAAGCGCTCGAAGAAGCCATCGGCGAAATCAAGTCACGCGGAGCATCTCTGGTTGCCATTTCAATGCAGGGAGCAGCCGACAGCCGGAAATCCCAGAAAGACAATGGCCTGAGCTTTCCAATCTTGTCCGACAAAGCAGGTGAGGTTGCAGACAAGTACGGCATTCGCTGGACCTTGCAGGATTATGTTATTCCGATCCACGCTGGCTTTGGTGTTGAACTGCCGAAGATTCACGGTGATGGTGAATGGAACTTGCCGATGCCAGCCCGCTATGTGATCAACACGGACGGTCAGGTCGTGTATTCTGAAATCAATCCCGACTATACCCGTCGTCCTGACCCTAGCGAGTTGTTCCCGGTTCTGGACAAGTTGAAGCCTCTGGCTGCGGCCGAGTAACGCTTTCGCAATAGCGGCGTCTTTTGAAGTCACATTGTAACGTACTTCGGAAGACACCAGCGCGGATATCAATAATTATGACTTGGTCCCATTCTGAATGGGGCCATTTCAGTTTTTGTCCCCTATGCCGAATTGCCTGCAATCCCGATCTCGTATGTTCGAATATTTCTGATTGGTGTTAACGCATGAAAGTTTCGCGCAAGGTGAATATGGATAAATGATGCTGCAAGGCGGCATTTTTAGTTTATCCCTGCCCTTAAACTAGCAACCCCATTGCCGCCTTGCATCATCTATATTGGCCAGTTACCCATGATATTATTATTTGGATCAAGGCGTCATTGGTAATGGAGAATGGTTTCAACTTGTTCTTCGCGGGTTACTCACTTTTTGATGGTCATGCCTTAAATTTAGAGAAACTTTTTGGTGTTACCCCTTAGCCAGGGGAATTACATGATACACCATTGGTTGAAACTGTTTCGTCAGCAATACATCAACATCACATTGAACACTTCAAGAGAGCTGGAAACGCGCATTCTTGAAACGCCCGGCCTTTGGATGGAGACAGCAGAACTTGAGCAGTTGCGCAAAGACCTGATTACTATTGCCAGCAAAACAGTATCCAGGGGCCTTCTGGACTATGGCGTATTCGCCGAAAACGGTGAAGCTTTCAAATATTCAATCATAACAATTGTCTACGAAAAGGATGGCAAAAAGCCGATCGCATTCAATGCACTGGCAATGATCGATCTCGATCTCGGCAACCGGATCGAGCGTGTGTTGCATCTCGGACTTGTCATGGTTGATCCCGATGCCCGAAGCCAGGGATTGTCATGGATACTCTACGGCTTGACCTGTGTGTTTCTGTTTTTGCGAAACCAGTTACGTCCGGTCTGGGTTTCTAACGTCACCCAGGTTCCGGCTGTTGTTGGCATGGTCAGTGAAACTTTTTCGGAAGTGTTCCCTTCGCCTGGAACAGAAAACCGGTGCTCTCTTTCTCATGTTCTGATTGCCCGGCGGATTATGGAAAACCATCGTCACGTGTTCGGAGTGGGAGACGATGCAAAATTCGATGAAAAACGGTTTGTCATCACCAATGCCTATACCGGTGGTTCAGATCACCTGAAGAAAACCTTCGCAAAGTCAACCAAACACCGCCGTGATGTATTCAACGATTACTGCAAGGCTGAACTCAATTACCGCCGCGGTGACGATGTGATCCAGTTAGGTAAAATCGATCTCAATGCAACGCGCCGTTTCCTGACTGAAAGCGTGCCCAAGGGGTCTCTTGCAGGTCTGGCTATTGCGGGCATCTGGGTTGTTCTCAACCGTCTTGCGCTTCCCGTTCTTTACTGGGCTGACCCGACCCGCCAATGGCATAATCTGAGGCCGTATAAACAATGAAAAACTTCACCTATGAAGAGTTTACAAATCGCAACATTGGCTTTGTCACTAGTGAACAGCAGGAAAAACTGAAAAACGGTACCGTATTTGTCTGCGGTACCGGTGGGATGGGTGGAGCCTGTGCCATGGGATTGGCACGTGCTGGTGTAGGGAACCTTGTCCTTGCAGACATTGACGAGTTTGAAATCTCAAACCTGAACCGTCAGGTATTCGCCTTTGCGGATACAGTTGGAAAACACAAGGCTCAGGCAACGCGCGACATATGTCTAACCATCAATCCGGAAATGAAAATTACTGTTTATGAATCCGAGTGGCCGGATCATGTGGAAGAATCTGTCAGGAATTCCGCGATTGTCATAAACGGAACCGATGATCTCGGCGCTTCGCTGCTGCTCTACCGGACAGCCCGGAAGTTTGGAAAAGCGGTCGTGGATGCTTATGCCTCACCCCTTCCGTCCGTCTATGTGACACAAGCAAATGCCAAATCCCCGGAAGAACGGCTAGGATATCCAACGCTCAATACAAAATGGGATTGCCTGAACGAGGCACAATGTTCTGAAGCATTTCTACGTGAAGCTGAATATGTAATCCTCCATTCATCTTCCAGAAAATACATCGATCTTGATCTGGCAGGTGAGGTGGCTGCAGGAAAGCGCAGCCGCATGTCTTTTGCACCAATGGTCATTACGACAGGCATGCTGATGACCTACGAGGCGGTTGCAGGCCTGTTGGACAAGCCACATGGTGCGGACAACCAGGGCTGGTTTTTCAATCCTTACGCTGCGCGGGTGGAGAAACCCAAAAATGCGTTGATAGCTGCCATACTTCGACCGATCGTACGAAAATTCTTGACGGACATGATGAAAGCATAACGGATGGAAAACTACCTGATTGCAGATACGGTTGTTTCCTTTGCAGCCTTTTGTGGTTTGCTCTTGCTGATCTCGTCCATCCGCAGGAGTGACCCAAGTTCATTGACCCGCCGTTTTGAATTTGGCCTGAATATCATTGCGGTCATGTTGGGCGCACGCATCCTCGCATGGACAACCGGCATAGGAATCTTTGATACCATCAATCTGATTGCAGCCGGACTGATACCGCTGGCGGCCATTCTGTTGACAGAAGGTTTGATGCGGCGTCATGCGCCGTTTCCGGTTAAAATGGTTGTGGCCGGTTTTGCCGTCGCGGTCATTCCACTGTCGCTGTTTCCGGATAGTCTGGCGGAACCTGCCCGGATTATAGTTGTATTGCTTTGCCAGATATTTGCTTTCGGGTCGGCTGCTTGGCTTGTTCTTACGAGGGACCGCGGAGCGCTTTCAACCGTCGAAAACCGTGTGATTGACCGGATTGCGCTTTCACTCCTTCTGATCATTCCTTTCCTGATTACGGACTTCAGGTTTACTGAACTTGCACTGCCGGTCCGATTGGGTGGTGTGGCCATTTTGGCACTTTGCTGGCTGACCATCAGTCTTGAACGTGCGCACCTCAATAACCGGGACATGATCCGTGCTTTCATGATGTTGTTTTGGGGAGCCACATTTACCGGAATAGCATTGGCGTGGCTTAATGAGCTGGACGTGGCGGGCTATGTGCAGACTGTCGTCATCACCTTGTCGGCAACACTGGTCGCTGTGATTTACAATGACAGCGTGGCATTGCGGTATGATGACCGCAGGAACAGTCTTTTGCGGCACATGGCAGAGGGTAATATCTCGACATCGGAAGATTTTCTGCGAGGTTTGCAAAATCATGTCCTTGTTGAAGGAGCCTTGATTTTGGAAGAGAGAGACCTGAAGGATTTTGATCTGAAGCTCCTGAAGAACATCTTTGCAGAAGCTCCGATCCGCAGGCTTGTCGACGTTCAGCGTGAAGGCGGGGACAAGCGCGAAATGGAAGAGCAATTGCGCTGGTTGTTTGAACGGTTCAATGCAACCCATGTCATCGTCGCAGACAATAATCCGGTTGTCCTGGTAGCGCTCAATATGCCGAGCCTTGCATCTTCTCCGGGTGCGGAAACAGAACTTAAGGCTGTACAGCGCATGGCATTTCTCATTTCAATGACGGAAGCAAAGTCATGATTTCTCTTAAAGAGCGAGATCTTAATTCATTCTTTGAAGCACCATTTAATGCGTATGGCAAAGACAGCCTTTATGTTTCGCCGATGAAAAGTGATCTGGAACGGTTTCTTTCAGCAGATAAGAACCCGCTTTTTTCGAGCAATGAAGAATTCACATTTTTCACTGCCATGAAAGACGGCAAGTCCGTTGGTCGCATAACTGCCCATGTTCATAAAAAGTCAAATGAGCGGCATGGTTATGACCGTTCTTATTTCGGGTTCTTTGATTGTGCAAATGACAAGGAAGTTGCCGCTGCATTGCTTGGTGCTGCAGAAGACTGGGGTAGGGCTCGCGGCCACAAGGAAATCATGGGTAATTTCAACCTGACTGCCATGCAGCAGGCTGGCATACAGACCGGAGGCTTTGAAAACCAGCCTTATACCGACCAGATATGGGGTGCATCCTGGTTGCCGGAATTGCTTGAAGCAAATGGATACACATCAAGCTTCCCGATGACCACGTTCGAGCAGGACATCAGCAAGGTCGATGTGAAAAACCTTGTCGACATGAACGAGAATGAGTCCTTGAAAAAACAGGGCTTTGTGTTTGCCCCGATTACACGAAGCACCCTGGGTGAGCGGCTGGAGGATTCGCGCACGATCCTCAATGAAAGCTTCATTGATAATCCGATGTTTGTTCCGGTAACAAAAGAGGAGTTCGAATTCCAGGCCAAGGAAATGAAGTGGATCATGGATCCGCGTATTTCAACAGTTGTTCATTGCAAAGGTGAAGTGGCAGGGGCAGTCATTGCGATCCCCGACCTTAATCCGTTCGTCAAGGCATGCGGTTCAAAACTCGGAATCACGACACCTTGGCATTTTCTCAAACATAGAATGAACCGGAAACGTGCGGTAGTGATTTTCCAGGGTGTGAAACCCGCCTTTCAGGGTATGGGTCTCAACCCGATGATGCTTATGCATCTGCTTGGTCAGATGCGCAGGGCAGGATATGAAAAGGTGGGCGGCACCTGGATTGCCGATGAAAACAAGGCAAGCCTGCGCCAGGCGGAAAAGGGTGGAGCCAAGCCGCTGCATCGATTGCATCTGTATTCCAAACAATTGGGTGCAGCATGAGTTTTGACAGGCAGCTTGTTGCATCAGTAGTAAGCCAGGCAAGACTTGCTCCCTCAACACACAATACCCAGCCTGCACGGTGGTTGTTTCAGAATGACGGATCCATCCACATCCTTGCGGACACAAACCGTTTTCTACCTGTTTGTGATCCTACAAACAGGGATGCTGGACTTTCCTGCGGTGCAGCCGCAGAAGGCACCTTGATGGCGCTGGTCGCCAATGGATATAAACTTGATATTACAGAAGATATCTGGCTTTCAGGCGAAACGGACGAGAGCGGCAACAGGCTTGCCGGAATACTCCAACCAGTCAAGAAACCTGATGTTTTGGCGTTGAATGAACAAGTCGAGACCAGATTTACCTGGCGCGGACATTTTGAAAAAGCAGAGCCGCAACAATGCACCGATCTGGAAACATGGGTTGAGCAAACGGAAGATGTTGTTCTTGTGAACAAGGCCAACGATATTGCAAAACTTGCAGAGCTGAACGATGCGGCAAGCCTGATTACAATGCGTGACAAGGCATTCAGGCTGGAACTGATTGAGTGGATGCGCCTCAATAAAAATCATCCTGATTTTCTGAACGACGGTTTGAACTTTGAGTCCATGCAGATGAGCGGGCTTGAGGCGACGGCTGCTGGGATTGTTCTTGGTACGCCGGTCTTCAATATCATGGATGGCTTGGGACTGGCTAAATCCATCGTAGGCGAAAAATCCAAAACGCTTTCGGCAACAGCGATTGCCCTTTTCCATCGCCCCAGAGATGAAAGCCCTTTCATTACCGGAAGATATTTTTATCGCTTCTGGCTGCATCTTGCCCGTCTGGGATTTGCTGCCTGGCCCATGGCTGTGGTGGCAGATCATGAAGTAACAGCTGCTGAAATCTCCCGCCACTTCAGCATTCCTGATAGCCACAGGCTGATAAATGCCCTGCGTGTTGGTATTGCACCAAAAAAACCGCCACGAGCGAGACTGCCAGTGGCGGAATTGATCTTAAATCGGGACTAGTACCGAGAAGCTGCTCTATGCAGCTTCCATAACCTTTGCCCTGCCTGTCTTTTTGGGCTTCGAAGATGCGAGTAGCTCTTCCACCCGCTTCTTCACACCAACAAAGTCAACCTTGCCGGAACCAAGCATAGGCACCTTGTCAAGGTGGACTTCTGCCGGAACCATCAGATCCATCGCACCTTTTGATTTGGCAAAAGTCATGAAGTCCTTGCGGTTAACGCCTTCAGCCTCGGTGATCATGATGAGTTTCTCACCTTTCTTCGGATCAGGGACTGAAGCAACCGCCGTATTGACGCCCGGCCACAATTCGGCAGCCAAAGCTTCAACCGCAGCAAGGGAAACCATCTCGCCACCGATTTTGGCAAAGCGCTTGGCCCGGCCACGGATTTTCACAAACCCTTCTTCATCGATGGTGACAATGTCACCTGTATCGTGCCAGCCATCTTCAAGTGGCTTGAGGACACCAGGGTCATCTGCCAGCAGATAACCTGCCATCACATTCGGACCCTTGACGTGAAGGCGCCCGCCTTCTTCAACGCCCGGCACATATTCAAGACGATATTCCATGCCTGGCATGATTTTGCCGACAGTACCCGCCTTGTTGTACATGGGCGTATTGATCGAAATCACCGGAGCGGTTTCAGTGACACCATATCCTTCAAGGATGCGGATGCCGAACTTGTCCATGTAGGTTTCCCGGGTTGATGCCTTGACCGGCTCGGCGCCTGCAAAACAGTAGCGGATTGAGCGGAAGTCATAGGCATGTGCTGTACGGGCATACCCGTTGAGGAATGTATCCGTACCAAAGATGATTGTTGAGTTCGATACGTAGATCAGTTCTGGAACCACACGATAATGGAGTGGTGACGGGTAAAAGTACACCGGAACTCCGGAGATCAGCGGCAGGATTGTTCCCGCAGTCAGGCCGAAGGAATGGAATACCGGAAGCACGTTGAACACCTTGTCCTGAGCGTTGAAATCAATCCGCGCAGCAGCCTGTGCGGCATTGGACAGGATGTTGCGATGCGTCAGGACTACGCCTTTTGGCGTGCCTTCCGAACCAGAAGTAAACAGGATTACCGCCGGATCATCTGCCTTGCGTTTGTTACGGATCATTTCCTTGCGCAAAGTGCCGAGGAGCTTGTCCTTCAGCGTAATTGTTTCGCGCAATTCATCCATCCAGACAACACGAACATGCTTTTCGAGTTCATCCATCAAGGGTTGCAGCTTTCCCTGCTCGACGAAGGCATGAGATGTCAGAACAGTTTTCACCTCTGCTGTTTTGCAAGCTGAAAGCACATTTGCAGTACCCGCTGTAAAGTTAAGCATGGCCGGAACCTTGCCCGCAGCCATCACACCAAGAATGGTGGCTGCCGTACCATTGGCATTAGGCAACAGGACACCAATGTTGGTTTCATGAGGAAACATCTGCTTGAACTTTTCACCAAGAACCGCAGCTCCAGTCAAAAGTTTGCCGTAGGAAAGCTTGCCAGTGAGTGCATCTTCAACCGCAAGTTTCTTCATGCCTTGCTCGCGTGCAGCTCCGATTACACGTTCCAGAATGGTTGTGTCCGTACTGGTTGTGTTGAAGACGAGATGAGACATGACCTGATAGAGGTTTGCACCTGCTGCCTGACGGCGTTTTTTGCCAGTCAGGTTTTCCGGAACATCCAGCTTTACAGGTTCCATGATCTGAACGGTTACTTTCGGGAACCAGGCAAGGTTTACTTGATCCTTGTTGAGGTAGGAAAAGCGGCTGCGCTCCAGACCATCAATCTTGACCGGAACAACCATGCTGTCCGTCTTGTCCGCAACCATGGCGGCGCCATCGTAAACCTTCATGAGACTACCGGTGACGGTAAGACGGCCTTCCGGGAAAATAACCATTGGCTTGCCTGATCTCACTGACTTGATCAGTGTGCGGGTCGCCATTGGGTTTGCCGGATCAAGCGGCAGGAAATCACACAATGCGAGGAAGGGTTTTGCCCACCATTTGTTTGCAATGTTGTAATCAACCGCAAAGACAGGCTCTTCTTCCGTCAGTGCCATGGCAAGTGGACCGTCGAGAAGGCTCACGTGGTTCAGCGCGATGATAGGCGCGTCTCCTGCTTTTTTGACGTTCTCAAGGCCTTTTACTTCAAGGCGATGGAATGCACGGAAGAGAATGGAAACAAAATCGCGCAGTGGATTTGTTGGCAGATAGCGCAACATGAACCAGGCAGCCGTCAGGTTGAGAATTGACAATCCCAGGATAAGAACCGGAATGGAAACGCCCTGTGATTGCAGAACGGCAACACCGAGGCCACCAAAAGTCATGGCACCTGCAGAAAGTACATTTGCACCGGCGATAACACGGGCACGTTGGTCTTCTTCAGCCCAGGCCTGTACTGCTGTAAAGGTAGGAACAGCTAAAAGCGCACCAAACAGTGCCATGCCAGCGAGATCAATTCCAACACGGATTGTGGAAGGATTGTCAAAAAATTCGCCAAGGGTTTGAGCCTGTGTAACCGGTCCCAGGCCTGTCAGGCTGTAGGCAAGGTCCAGTCCGAAGATGGCCATGAAAAATGTACCAACCGGTGCAGGCAACAATACGACACGGCCTGCAGACATCCATGCGGCAATTGCTGAACCAATCGCTACCGAGATTGCAAAGATTGCGAGGTAAGCAGTGACTGCGAGTTCATTGCCGCCGAGAATATCTTTCACCATGGTCGGCATCAGGGACATGACAATTGCGCCTGCGCCCCAGAACCAGGCAACCATCAGCCCGGCAATCCAGATGCGGTTGGTTTGCTTGAGTTCTTTGACGATCTGCCAGGTTGAGCGGAAAATGTTCTTGTCGACCTGAAGGTCAGGAGCCTTGCTGCCCGTATCGGGAATGTAGCGGCTGAACATCCAGCATGCGACTGCAAAAGCGATCATCATCGGGCCGAACCAGCCAATGCCACCGTCGCCGACAGCAGCAAGCCCGGCAACAATTGTGCCGCCAAGAATTGCAATAAAGGTAGCGCCTTCCACCCATGCGTTGGCTTTTGGCAGTTCATGGGTTTCCAGATGGTCCGGAAGAATGCCGTATTTGATGGGTCCGAACAAAGCGGAAATGACGCCAAACCCGAACAGGGCTGTCATCATAACCGGGATGGAAGAGAAATACATGCCAATTACGGATACGACGGCTGCGCCGATTTCTGCCAATTTCAGCTTTTCAGCCATCCGGCCCTTGTCGAGCTTGTCAGCCAGCTGGCCGCCAAGGGCAGACAGGATAAGGAAGGGAGCCATGAAGATTGCACCTGCAAGCGTGACAAGCGAAGCCGCGGCGTTTGAATCTGTGGCCAACTGAAACAGAATAAGAAAAACAAGTGTATTTTTCAGAAAGTTGTCGTTGAAAGCGGAAAAGAATTGCGTCCAGAATAATGGACCAAATCTTCTTGAAGTCATCAGGTTATTATTCATGATATTCCCCTTCATTCCCAAAACTGGCCGCCAGAATTAAAAGAGAATTACTTCATCTTTATTTAATCTGGTGGCCAGCCGGGGAGTTCCTTTCAGTGTGGTTTAAGTTTCGTTAACTTCGCGCAGAAGCTTTTCGGTTTTTGCGTCTTCGAGTTTATTGTGAAGACGGTCAGCCTCTGCATTGTCGCGG